>DATEHJ010000025.1:0-6576 GCA_035279645.1 Gemmatimonadaceae bacterium | reverse complement strand
GGTGCCGACCGGCTACAAGCCCGTCGAACAGCGCATAACGATTACGGTGAATCGCGATCTGCCTCAGAGCAGCGCGGTGCTCCGCGGGGCACGCGTCATCACGATGAAGGGCAGTGAAGTGATCGACGACGCCGACATCGTGGTTCAGAACAATCGAATCGTAAGCGTCGGAAAGCGTGGCAGTGTGACGGTCCCGGCCAACGCCCAGGTGATCGACGTCGCTGGGAAGACGATTGTGCCTGGCTTCGTCGACATTCACTATCACCCGCAATGGCTGATCCCGCGCATCCACGTCGCGCAGGTGTGGCAGTATCTGGCCCAGCTCGCATACGGCGTGACTACGACGCGCGATCCACAGACGGCGACGACCGATGTGCTCACGTACGAGGACGAGGTCGAAGCGGGCCACATGGTGGGACCACGCATCTACTCCACGGGTCCTGGCGTCTTCAACGGCGAGAACCTGAAAGATCTCGATCAGACGCGAAACGTCTTGAAGCGATACGCGACCTACTACGATACGAAAACGCTCAAGATGTACATGACCGGGAATCGGCAGCAGCGCCAGTGGGTGATCATGGCGGCGAAGGAGCTCGGTCTCATGCCGACCACGGAGGGCGGGCTCGACTTCAAGCTCAACCTCACGCATGCGATCGACGGCTACTCCGGTATCGAGCACGCGCTGCCGATCGCGCCGCTCTATGAGGATGTCGTCCAACTGTTCAAGCAGACGGGTGTCACGAACACGCCGACCTTGATCGTGTCGTACGGCGGGCCCTTCGGTGAGAACTACTGGTACACCCACGCGAACGTCCACGGCGACGCGAAGCTCCGCCGCTTCACGCCCGAAGCGGAGCTCGACGCGAAGACGCGGCGGCGTGGCCTCGGCTCAGGCGGGAGCCCGGGCCCGGGCGGCTGGTTCATGGATGAGGAGTATGCGTTCCCGCTCCATGCGGCATTCGCGAAGAGCGTCGTCGAGGCGGGCGGCCGTATCGGCATCGGCAGCCACGGCCAGCTGCAGGGGCTTGGCTATCAGTGGGAGCTGTGGATGATGGCGTCGGGCGGCATGTCGAATCACGACGTGCTGCGCACCGCGACGATCCTTGGCGCGGAGGGGATCGGCATGGGCGCGGATCTCGGCTCGATCGAGGGCGGGAAGCTTGCCGATCTCGTTGTGCTCGACAAGAACCCGCTCGACGATATCAAGAACACGAACACGATTCACTTCGTGATGAAGAACGGGCGCTTATACGACGGGAATACGCTGGACGAGGTGTACCCGAGCAAGCGCGCGCTACAGCATTTCGTGTGGCAGGATGGCGCGCCGGTAACGAACACGGGCATTCGTTAGGTTGTCATCCCGAGCGAAGCGAGGGATCTGCACTTCGCTATCAAGTGCAGATCCCTCGTCGCTTCGCTCCTCGGGATGACAGAGCAGCTTAGAATGTCACGCCAACGGTGATGGGAAAGAGTCTCTGGTTGGTGTTGCTGAAGACATTTACGAAGCGGCCCTCGAAGTTCACCGTGAACCCGGTGAGCTGCACATAGTAGCCGAGGCCGACGTTGATCCCAACGTCCCAGGTGCGGTCGGAATTCGCAAGTGAATTTACGTCGTTCCAACCGTACGTCCCGACGCCTCCAGTGAGATAGAGCCCACCAGTCGGTGTGGCGGTGCTCAGGTTGTACTGGCCGTCCAGTGCGAAGCCGATGATGCGGTGCTTGGCGTCGGAATTGTCGCTAAATGGCAGCTCGGTGAAGCTGCCTTCAGCGCGAAGACTGAAGGGAACGAGCGCCTGCTTCATCCCGAGCGTGAGGCCGACGGTGTAGCCGGAGCTCGTAAAGTCCGAGAGATCACCAGCGGGAACGGCCAGGCCAGCCGCGGCGCCAAAGGAAAAGCTCGGTGCGCCGGGGACTTGAGCGTGCACCTGAATTGGAGTTATCACGACGGACGCCACGAGGACGCCGACGAAAAGCAGTGCGCGTGTTTTTTGGGGGGGACGTGCGTTCATTGCCGATCTCCTGTTCGGAAAAAGAAAAACGGGGCGTGTGAGGCAATGTGCCAAGCCCAGCAAGCACATGTCCTCGCACTCCCCGTTCCACTTCCCAACAGTTGTGTCCGTCAGCGCAGGATCATTGGCGCCCTGAGCCGACAGAGACGGTCATTTGACGACGTCGGCGGAGCAGATCGATTCGCACCGACTGGCGTGAGTCGAGCGCGGCACGCAGTCGATCGGGAGTTACGGGCGCGCCGTCGATGGTGAGCAGCACGTCGCCGTTTCGAATCGGAGACCAGCTCGGATCTGCCTGGAGCACTAGCAGCCCACGGTCGCTGCCGTCACCGAAGTAGTCCGCGAGATCGTCACTTACCTGACTCAGGGTGAGTCCGGGAACGTCGTTGCTGCCGCGCTTCGACGTCGAGCGATCGCTGGGGTCGTCGTTTCGGCGGCGAATCTCCTGCGCCGAGCGAATGCGACGTTGAATCGCGGCAATATCGCGCGCCGACTGAGCGAGCGAGTCGCCGAGGGGAGTCATTCCCTCGTCATCCGACAGGCGGCGGAGCTGGGTCTGAAGATCGGTGAGCGACTGAAGCGCACCGGCAACGGTCGACGGGCGGCTCGGTTGATCACTGCCGACCGCGATCGCCGCCGGCGGCGTGGTCGGTGGAGAGACCGTGATGGATCCCGCGGTCAAGCCGTTAGGCGCGTTGGTGCCTCCGACTTGCACCGTAACGCTGCGGAAGCGACCGCCGCTGAAGACCTTGATGGACGCTTGTTCGCCGTCGCGCAATCCGCGAAGCGTGCGCGTCATGCGCTTCATCGCGGCGTCGCTGGCACCGGAGCGGCCGATGTCGTTAGGGTCCAGGCGCAGACTCACGCCGTCGATCTCGGCGAGACGATTGCCTTCGTCGATGCCGGCCCGGTCGGCGGGGCCGTCACGCATCACCTGGGTGACGAGCAGACCCAAGGTGTCTCGATCGGTACCCGACGCACCGATGGCGATGCCGAGCAGCGCGCGCACGTCGGGCCCGTCGGCATCGTTCGACACGTTCGAGCTCGAGCGACGCGTTCCCTGATCGGGCGCCGGAAAGCGCCGAAGCTGTGCGTGCAGAGTGCACGGGGCGGTGCTCAAGCCGAGCACCGCCGCTGCGAATAGTGTTTTGTATCCTCTCATGTCTGCGTCCTGTTGAGCAATCGATTGTCAGTTGTCGCCGCTACTCTTCACCACGCGATCGATTCGAACGTGGCGCTTGATCCGGCGGATCGAGCTCGCCCTCGCTCCGCGAATCGTCACGACTCACGTTCGGCCGTACATGCCCTTCCGCGACGACTCGTCGCGCGGTGACGAGATGATCCGTGAACCATCCGCCACGCAGTCCTTCGCCAAACACGTCATAGCGCACGCCACCTCCACTCGCCGTCGAGTGAATGATTCGATCGTGGCCAGCGTAGATCGCGACGTGATCGATGTTCACTCCGTCATTGGCGAAGAAGAGCAGATCGCCTGGAAGCAGCGAGCCAATCCGCGTCGAAACTTCCTCGCCCAATTCAGCAATCGCGTGCGCGGTGCGCGGCAACGACATTCCTTCTTCCGCAAAGACGTACTGCACGAACCCCGCCGCGTCAAATCCCAGGATGGAGCTGGTACCTCCCGACATGTATGGCGAATCCGCCAAGCCCTCGGCGAAATCCAATAGTCGGGCATTAGTTCTGGCCGCCGACTCCGCCGTCTCGAAACCATCCGGCAGCGCCGACTCGCTAGGCATGTTGACGGTGCCCTGCGCCGTCATCGGAACCGCGTCCGGATGTCCACCGAAGCTGATCGACACGCTCGCGCGGAACTCCCAGTTCCGATGCGAGCCGATGGCAATCACGCTATCGCTGTAGAGCGAGCGACGGCTGCGCGCCTCCGCGTTGACGCCGAGCCACCCGAGCAAATCGTGATGAACGCCGAGGCCGTAGCTCCACGTGGCGCGGCTCGTATCGGGAGCGTCGCTCGGTGTGACGCCGACGCCGCCGATGCCGATGAACGCATACGGTGAAAACCCGAGCAACACCGCTTTCGCGATCGGCAGCTCGCGGAGTGGCGCAAACAACAGATCCGCATCGACGGTCCATCCACCGACCCCGAATGGGAACGCCGAATAGTTGTATCCCGTTGGTCCGTAGTAACGACACTGATACTTGTCGCACCGATAGGCCGAACCGTACTGTGAGTTCTGACTCGAGCTATTGTCTCCGTTATTGAAGTTGAGCGCGCCTCCGATGCGGATGCCGAAGACGCCACTGTAACCCGCGATGCTCAGTCCGGCGAAGAGTGGATCGGCCGGGGAATCCTTACGAGCGGCGAACGCGTCGAAAATCCCTGGACCTTGCGCGGGTAGTGCGGAGATCGGAGCCAGAATGACCAACGCACATGCAGCTAGCAGGGGGCGGGGACGGGATCGGGCGCCGTCGGATGACTTCCGTGGTTGCTTCATGATTCAACCCTCAGCGTGACTCAATAGCCGCCATTGCAGGAGACACACCGATTTTGGCGCACCCTTAGTCACAATGTGCTTTCGAACTGATGGCTTTTGACCAATACTCGCGCGTAGCGTTCCGAGCGCCTATTACTAGATCGCATCGAGTGCGAATGATCGATTGCTCACCTAACGATCGGAGCGCGCTTCGACGGGCGCCAAATCGTTCGTTTTGACGAACGACCCAGTTCGATCCTACCTTGAGCGCATGACGCTCGACCAGGTCGTAGAACAGGTGCAGCTCACCTACCCGCAGGTGTACTACGCGTGTCATACGCGGCATCAGCGGAAGCGCTCGACGGATCACCGGCTTTCCGCGCGGGACGCGTCGATTCTCGCTCACTGCAGTACAACGGAGGCTTGTGTGCCGGCGCAACTCGCGCGGCATCTCGCCATCGCGAGGTCGACATTATCGGAGGCTCTCAAGAAACTGGCGCTGCTCGGCTACGTGCGGCGCGTCGCCGAGGCCAACGGTGACGGGCGGCAAGTTGGGATCCTGCTCACCGCAAAGGGGCTCCGCGCGGTTCGTGAAACGTCGGTGCTCGAGTCCGAGCGACTCGCGGCTGTGCTTCGGTGCGCGTCGCCTACGGATCGCGCCGCCATCACGGTTGGGCTCACCAAGCTTGCCGCCGCGTGTCGTCGATTTCGAGACCTCGATCCATCAACTGGAGATCTCTGATGCGCTACGCGTTGATCGCGATCGGAGTGATTGTCGCGCTCGTGTTGATCGTCGTCGTGGTAGGGTGGACGCTTCCCGTGCGGCATCGCGCGTCGGTGGAGAAGACATACAACGCGTCCCCGGCGGCGCTGTTCAGCTTGGTCACCGATGTCCAATCCTTCCCGACCTGGCGCAAAGAAGTGACACGGGTTGAGCTCCTTCCTGACGCAGATGGACACGCACGCTGGCGGGAAATGACGAAGAACGGACCACCGATAACCTTCATCGTCGATCGATCGATACCGGACCGATTGTTGGTCGGTCGGATTGCCGATACGAACCTGCCTTTCGGCGGAACGTGGACCTACGAGCTAACGCCGGCAGGCAATGGGGGCGGTGCGACGACGTTACGGATCACGGAAGACGGCGAGGTCTACAACCCAATCTTCCGTTTCGTGTCGCGATTCGTGATGGGGCACGAAGCGACGATCAAGCAGTATCTGAGCGCGGTGGGAACGCGGTTCGACGAAGTTCCGGAGACGGCGGCGCGCTGAAGGCGCGGCGATCAGTGGCCCATCTTCTGGATCGTCTTGCCGGTGAAGTTTTCAGTGGAGACGTCCTTGCCGGCGCCTAACGACTGCACGTAGGCGACGAGTCGCCAGATCTGGTCGTCAGGGATGCGCCCCCCCCAGGCGGGCATTCCCTCGGGGCGACCTTCGTAGATCGATTGGAAGACCTCGCCGGCGCTGCCGCCGAAATGCCAGCGGCCGTCGGCGAGACTCGGTCCCATCGCGCCGGAGCCGTCGGCGCCGTGACAGTCCATACAATTGTATGAAACGAAGAGGGCGCCGCCTTCCTTGATCTTTGCCTGGTCGCCCTCGAACGGGTTGGTGAGTCGGATGAAGCCGCCGCGGAGGGTGAGCCCGGGCTGAATGTTGTCCGGGTGTTGGACGAAGGTGCCTTGTTGAGCGGACGCTTGTGGCTGCTGTCGCCTAACGATGTCCGGTTCGCGCGCCTCGGCGGCGTCGCTGTTGCGCACGCAGGCGAGTGGTGTCACAAGAATTGCCAACGCTATGTGCCGGATCTGGAGGCGCATCGAGAATCCTCTATCGATCAAAGGCTAAACACGAACAACATCCCACCCCACGACGTGTACCGCGCTAGATCCGGGAGCGTCGTGCCGCGTTCTCGGACATCGAAGGGCAAGTTTGCCGCTACGTCGCCCGCGATAAGTAAACCCATATCGCCGCCGATGCCCGAGTAGACGGCGACGTATTGCTTCCCGTCCGGCCCCGTGAACGTGATCGGATTACCGACGATCCCGGAGCCGACGCGAAACTGCCAGAGCAACTCGCCGGTGCGTGCGTTCGCCGCTTTGAACCAGCCATCGAGCGTCCCG
>DATEHJ010000024.1:0-2846 GCA_035279645.1 Gemmatimonadaceae bacterium | reverse complement strand
TCGATGCTCACCGGCGAGTCCCGCCCCGTGCTCAAGCAAGCAAGAGATCGCGTCGTCGGCGGCACCGTCAATGGAACTGGCGCACTGCGTGCGACGGCGACGACCCTCGGCGAGGAGAGCGCGCTCGCTCGGATCGTGACGCTGATGCGTCAGGCGCAGGGCAGCCGCGCTCCGATCCAGCGCCTCGCCGATCGTGTGAGCGCCGTATTTGTTCCAACTGTGATCGGAATCGCCGCGCTGACATTTGTCGTCTGGCTGGTCGCGGGGCACTGGACAGGCATCGCGGCGGTGCATGCATTCGCGGCGAGCATCGCGGTGCTGATCATCGCCTGTCCCTGTGCGATGGGACTCGCCGTCCCCACGGCGGTGATGGTTGCCACCGGCAAGGGTGCCGAGCGCGGATTGCTCATCAAAGGTGGCGAGGCGCTCGAGCGCGCGGGCTCGATCGATACGGTGGTGCTCGACAAGACCGGCACCGTGACCGAAGGCCGCCCCGCGGTGACGGACATCGTCGCGCGCGATGGCGTTAGGCAGGAGGACCTCTTGAGGCTCGTCGCGGCGGTGGAGCGACTCTCGGAGCATCCGCTGGCAAGCGCGATCGTTAGGCGCGCGCGCGAGCTGGGCATCGAGCCGGCACCGGCGACGGAGTTCCAGGCGGTGAAGGACGTCGGCCGCGGCGTCGAGGGACGGGTCGGTGACGCGTTCGTCCTCGCTGGGAATGAGGGGATGCTGCGCGCCGATGGCGTCGAGACGGAGTCGTTGAGCGCCGACGCCGAGCGACTGGCGGGCGAGGCGAAATCCCTCGTCTACGTCGCCGTGGACGGTCGACTGGTGGGTCTCCTCGGCGTCGCCGATCCGATTCGCTCGACGTCCAGGGCGGCGATTCGTGCGATGGCGGAGATGGGACTCGACGTCGTCCTGCTCACCGGCGACAATCGGCCCACTGCCGACGCGATCGCTCGTGAGGCAGACATCGATACGGTGGTCGCCGAGGTGCTGCCCGAGGGCAAGGTCGACGAAGTGCGGCGGCTGCAAGACGAGGGGCACATCGTCGCGATGGTCGGCGACGGAATCAACGACGCGCCGGCATTGGCTCAGGCCGACGTCGGCTTCGCGCTCGGCAGCGGGACCGACATCGCCATCGACGCGAGCGACGTGACGGTGATGCGGGCCGATCTCACCGCCGTCGCGGACGGGATCGCGCTCGCGCGCCGAACGATGCGCACAATGCGACAGAATCTCTTCTGGGCGTTCGTGTACAACGTCGTCGGCATCCCGATCGCCGCCGGTGTGCTGTATCCGTTCTTCGGCGTGCTACTCAGTCCGGTGATCGCGAGCGCGGCGATGGCACTGAGCTCGGTGAGCGTCGTCTCCAACAGTCTGCGCCTGCGCGGAGGGATCTAATCATGGATGACGCTGCGTCCTGCGGATGCGACGCGGGGAGAAAGGCAGTCGCGGTCGACCCGGCGATCAAGGAGAAGAATCAGAAGCGGCTGCGCCGGATCGAGGGTCAGGTGCGCGGGCTGCAGAAGATGGTGGACGAAGACCGCTACTGTGCGGACATCCTCACGCAGATCTCGTCAGTGCAGGAGGCGCTACGGAGTGTTGGTCACGAGCTGCTGCGCAACCATCTCAAACATTGCGCGACGGCGGCGATACGCGGGACCGATGCTGAGGCAGCCGAGATGTATGACGAGTTGATCGATCTAATGAGGCTGGGTGAGTGAGGGATTCTTCCCGCCGCGGCCGGAAGGGGGAACACGGATTAGCCGGATGAACCCGGATCTTTTCCTGTGGCGCGAGAGCTCCCCCTCCGCGTCGACTCTCTGCTCTTTGTGAACAGCACACCAGTCAGCTCCGGCGAGCGTTGCTGAGCGAAGTCGTTTAACAAAGTTTGTCAGCGATCTCCATCCGCACACGGAGCGATCCGGGTTCATCCGGGAAATCCGCACAATGTCTTTAGGCCCGGCGTCGCGATGCTTGCCTCGGCGCTATGCACAAAGTCCAATACCAAGCGCTGCCCGGATCACTAACCGTTGGGCAACGTAAGGAGCCTTCACCATGTCATCCGAAGAACGAGAGGGCCTCGATCGCCGAGACTTCGTGCTTGCAGCCATCGGACTGGTTGGCACGTCCGCTACTTTCGCGAGCAGTTCGGGCAGCGCGAATGCCCAGGGCACGAAAGCGCCGCCTGTTGGCCCGGCAGCAGGTGCATCACGAGGAATGGTCGCCACGGGCGATGTGATTCAGGGGAAGAAAGTCATCAGCGCTCTTGACGTGAATGATCTCGAACGTGGGAAGAAGCACGCGTTCTATTTCGAAGGTGTGCAAATGCCCACGGGGCAGCACTGGTACGTGTCGGTGATGGTCGCCGTGGGGACGAAGCCGGGTAAGCGCATCGCTCTCACCAGTGGTGTGCACGGCGACGAGATCAGTCCGGTGCGCATGATACAGACCGTCATGAGCCAGCTCGACCCGGCCCAGATGTCGGGTACCGTACTGGCGGTTCCTGACGTATCCCGTCCGGCCATGGAAGGCATGGCGCGTAGATGGCCTAATTCAGGGAGAGGAATCGACCTCACCGACATGAATCGCGAATGGCCCGGCAATGAGAATGGTGCCAGTGCCGCCAGCCGGCACGCTGGGATCCTGTTTAACAAACTCTTAAGACCAAACGCCGATTACGCCCTCGATTTTCATACCGGGACGACAGGTATGGATGTGACAGCGTTCAATCTTGCCCGGATGGAGCTGCCTGAGGTGCGGGCGATGGCGGAGCTCTTTCCCATCGACCACATCTTCGACAATGCCGCCTACCCCACTCTGCTTGCTAACGCATTCATCGA
>DATEHJ010000023.1:0-2805 GCA_035279645.1 Gemmatimonadaceae bacterium | reverse complement strand
ATTTGTTATTGCCAACCTAGCATCGTCCTCCGATGAGAAAAATCTCTCTCTTTCTCGCGCTTGTTGTTTCACTGACTTTATCCTCTGCACTGCGTGGCCAGACCTTTCCTACCGACGATCCGATCATCAAGCGAATCTGGGCGATCGGCATGGACAGCTCGCAGACGATGCATCTCGCGCAGGTGCTCTTCGACTCGATTGGTCCGCGCCTAACGGGATCGCCGGACCAGAAGCGCGGCAACGATTGGCTGATCCAGACCTACAAATCGTGGGGGATCGACGCGAAAAATGAGCAGTACGGAACGTGGCGTGGGTGGCGGCGCGGATACTCGCACATCGACCTCGTGAGCCCGCGCGTTCGCTCGCTCGAGGGGACGATGGTCGGATACAGCCCGGGTACCGGCGGCAAGGATCTCACCGCCTCACCGGTCATTCTTCCGCATTTCGCTGATAGCGCGGAGTTCGTGAAGTGGCTCCCCGCGGCGAAGGGGAAGCTGGTCCTCGTCTCGGCGCCGATGCCGACCTGCCGTCCGCCGGATGATTGGGAGAAGAACGCGACCCCCGACTCCAAGGCGCGCATGGACACGCTCGCGAGCGACGTGCAGCGCGAGTGGGGCGGGCGGAACGTGCGCGGTACCGGCTACAGCCTCGCATTAGGCGGGGGGGAGTTGGGCAAGCGCTTAGAGGAGGGCGGGGTGGCGGGCGTCATCACGTCGCGCCCCAAGCTCAACTTCCTCCAGGCAAGCGGGGGCTGGGGCACGATCGAGGTATTCGAGACTTATAACACTCACGCCCCGACGGTCGCGCTCAGCTGTGAAGACTACGGTCTCGTCTATCGTCTCACGGAGAACAATCAGAGTCCGAAGCTCCGGCTCAACCTCGACGCCGAGCTCCTCGGCGAGCGCCCCGTGTACAACACGGTCGCGATGATCAAGGGAAGTGAGAAGCCCGACGAGTACGTGATGTTGTCGGCGCACTTCGACTCGTGGGATGGCTCCTCCGGCGCGACCGACAATGGCACCGGAACCCTAACGATGCTCGAGGCGATGCGGATCCTGAAGAAGGTGTATCCGCATCCCAAGCGTACCATTCTCGTCGGTCATTGGAGTGCTGAAGAAGAGGGCGAGGTCGGCTCGAAGGCGTTCACGGAAGACCACCCCGAAGTACTCAAGGGCCTCCAGGCTTTGTTCAATCAGGACAACGGCACGGGACGCATCGTGCGCATGGGCGGGGGCGGCCTGCCTAACGCCGCAGAGCACATCACCCAGTGGCTCGACAAGATCCCGACCGAGTGGAAGACGCAGATCAACTTCGCCGGCGCGGGGCGGCCGGCGGGCGGTGGCAGCGACGATTTCTCGTTCGCGTGCTACGGACTCCCCGCGTTCGGCCTCGGCGCGCTTCCGTGGGACTACAACGCGTACACCTGGCACACCAACCGCGACACGTACGACAAGGTCGTGTTCGACGATCTGAAATCGAACGCGACGCTCACGGCGATGCTTGCGTATCTCGCCTCCGAGGATCCAACGATGATTACGCGCGAGCGGGTCGACCTAGCGGCGATGGCGCAAGCAGCGGCGCAGCAGCAAGCGGCCAATCCCGCGGCGGCTGGGCGTGGCGGTCGCGGCGGCCGCGGCTTTTCGACGACGTGGCCGGAGTGCAGCAAGGCGCCGCGAACGACGAATCCACGTCTGAAGTAACGAAGGGCACTCAGCGGGACACGCGCGCCGCGATCGCTGCCTCACCAAGGCGTAGCATCGCGGCAACGCGGCCGGCGTCCGTCTCTTCCCAAGCGCCCTCGTCCGCGGGCAGCGGCTTGCGCAGCGCGATCGGATAGCCCGCATCGCCCGCACCGTGTAGGCGCGTGCCGCGCACGTGAATCTCGCGCACGCTGCTAATGCACACGACGTCGGCGACATTCTCCTCGCGAATGCCGCCACCGGCCATGACGACGAGACGCCCCGCGGCGTGGGCGACGAGACGCGCGATTTGCTCGGCGCCTTCGCGCGCGGTGGCAGCACCGCCGGAGGTGAGCACTCGCTGAACACCCATGTCCGCCAGTGCGTCGAGCGCAGCACACTGGTCGCTAACGAGATCGAACGCGCGGTGAAAGGTGACCGGCGCTCCCTGCGCGGCGGCGATGAGTGAGCGCGTTTCGCCCGTCGCGACGCGCCGATCGCCGTCGAGTGCTCCGATGACGATGCCGTGCGCGCCAAATCGGAGCGCGAGCTCCACATCGCGTCGCATGACGTCGAGCTCGGCCGCCGAGTAAACGAATCCCCCACCGCGCGGCCGCACGATCACGAAGACCGGAATGCGAACGCTCGAGCTCACAGCCGCGATCATCCCCGCGCTCGGCGTCGTGCCGCCATCGGCCAGGCTGTCGCACAGCTCCAGGCGATGCGCACCGCCTTGCTCGGCGGCAAGTGCCGACTCCACAGAGTCGACACAGGCCTCGAGGAGCAGTTTCGGATCTTTTTGCACCCCTATCCCCTATCCCCGCACCACTATGTCCCGCGCAGCACCGTCATCGGGTCAACTCTGGCCGCGCGACGGGCGGGGACGAAGCTCGCCAAGAGCGCGACGACGATCAGCAACGCCATCACCGCCAGGAAGGACAATGGGTCCGTCGCGCTGACGCCGTAGAGCAGGCCCGCGATGAGCCTCGTGAGGCCTAACGCGGCTACCGCGCCGACGAGGACCCCAATCAGCGCCAGCGATGCGCCCTGCCGCAGCACCAATCGGAGCACGTCCTCGGAGCGCGCACCGAGGGCGACGCGGACTCCGATCTCCTGCCGGCGTTGC
>DATEHJ010000022.1:0-4153 GCA_035279645.1 Gemmatimonadaceae bacterium | reverse complement strand
CCTACCCGCTGCAGCTCGTACATGGCTACTGGGTCAGCTTTCGGGTCGAAGGCGATTCGAGTGAGATCGATGGTCGCTCATCGCTGCGCTCCGTCGAACACACGCCGATAGCGGCGACGCGTGTCTATGCGGGACCGGATTTCACGGTCCGCGAGCAGATCTTCGTTCCAATCGATCGCTCCGCGGCGGCGATCAGCTATGCCGTCGACTCCCGGCGGCCGATCCTGATCACGGTGCACTTCACGCCGTCACTGAATCTGATGTGGCCTGGCGCGGTGGGCGGGCAGGAGATTCACTGGGATTCGACGCACTCCGCGTACACGCTCGACGAGCCGTCGCGTCGCTTTCGGGGGGCGATCCTCGTGCAGCACATCGTCGCTCATGAGCAGGTACAAAACAATCGACGGGGCGCGGAGTTCGAGCGCGGCATCGAGTTCACGATGCGCTCGCTGCCGGCCCCAACGGGCAGCGCCACGGTTGCGTTTGCCGCCGCGAGCGTGCCCGATGAGAATCCGCTCATCATCGCAGCGAATCTGATGGCGCAGTCCGGCGCCGAGGAAGCCCTCGCGCGCGAGCGCTACGCCGGCCTCTCCGTCATCGATGTCGAAACGCCGGACAGCACGGTGAATCGCGCGGTGCGCTGGGCCCAGGTGACGCTCGAGCAGGCCTGGGCGTGCAACCCGCAGCTTGGCTGCGGTATGCTCGCTGGGTACGGCCCATCGCGCGGCGCACGCCGGCCGCAGTACGCGTGGTTCTTCGGCAACGATGGCCTCGTTGCCATCGACGCGCTCCTGCGCGAGGGCGCGTACGCGCGGGCCCGCGATGAGCTCTCGTTCATCATGCGCTATCAGAACAAGCGGACCGGCGCGGTCTGGCACGAGCTGTCGCATAGCGCCGGCTTTCTCGACTGGGAGCGCGCATATCCCTACATGTTCGTGCATGTGGACGTGAGTTTCGACTTTCTCGACACCTTCCGCGACTACGTCGTGACCACGGGTGACGTCGCCTTCGCGCAGAAGCACTGGTCGTCCCTGCGTGCCGCGTACGACTACTGTCTTTCCACGATTCCGCCTGGCCGCACGCTGCCTGAGATTCCCGCCGGACAACAGGGACGGGATGAGCAGGACCCCCAACGCGACGAGCTGTCCCTGTCACTCGCCGCGGTTACAGCGTTCGAGTCATTTGCGACGGTCGCGCGCCTAACGGGTCACGAGGCACTGTCGGCCGCCGCCGAGCGCGCGAGTCGTCGTGCTCGAGATGCCATTCGCCCCGCGTACTACGACACGAGCCGCCACGTCTGGCTGAGCGGCCACCTTCGTTCGGGCGCGCCGGTCGAAGGTCTCACGGGAAGCCTGATCGCCCTGCTGCATCAGGGATTGCTGAGCGACGCGGAGCAGCGGTCGCTCCTCGACAGCCTGGCGTCGTCGCGGTATCGAGCGCCGTGGGGGATTCGCAGCACGCCTAACGACTCGCCGCTCTATGACGCAGACTCGTACGCGCGCGGCAGCGTATGGGCGATCGGGACGGCCGACGCCACGATGGCCTTCTTCGAGGCTGGCCGCGCCGAGACGGCAACGTCGCTCTGGCGTGGTCTCGTCCCCTGGTTTGCGCTCGACGCACCGGGTCACATGCACGAAGTCCTCAAGGGCGACGCGTTCGTTCCGGAGCGAGAGTCGGTGCCCGATCAGACGTGGTCATCGGCGGCATTCCTTTCGAGCGCGGTGCGGGGACTGCTGGGCCTCGAGCTCGACGCTCCAAAACGACAGCTGCGGTTCGCCCCGCGACTGCCGGAGGGTTGGGAAACGCTTCGCGTGCGTCGGCTCGAACTCGCCGGTGCGCGAGTCGATCTGGCACTGCGGATGTCGCGCGACGTGCTGGAGCTCGACATCGAGAACTCCGGACCGGCGATGACGCTCGCGTTCCGCCCGTCATTGAACGGTGGGGTGCGCGTGAGGTCGGCAGAGGTGAGCGAAGGCGCGCGCCTAACGTCTCGAGCGCATGAGGGAGTTGCGGGCGAGGTCCGTATCGTCTGCGCGCCGCATCGCGGCAGCCGGCTGACGCTTCGCCTCGCAACGCCCCAGTCGTGAAATGCGATTTCGGGGCGCCTGCTCAACCGGGCGCCACCACCTCTTCGAGCCACTTCTGCGGCAGATCGATCGAGAACGAACCATTGTGGGTCATGAAAGCATCGAGGTCGCGGAAGAGGCGCACGTTCCCCTTGCACGATTCGATGGTGACCACGAAGCCCGGAAAGGCCTTATTCTCGTCGAACCATTCGGCGCGACTGGCCGGCTGACTGGGCGCGGATTTGGCACGCCACCACTTCACTGCTGGTTTCATGGGCTGGGGGAGGAGCGTATGCTAATCACCGGAGGCGGCACCGCGGCCTCCACCCCGGCCCGGAAGTGCAAGCAACAGGCCAGAATGGTGACGTAGCTCACGACCGAGCACCTAGCACCCGCCACCTCCCTCATTCTCATGCAATCGCTCCTGATCGTGCAGGTCACCCTGCAAGCCCTCTCCTCTTTCGCCATTGCTGGCGGCTTGCTCTACACGGCGTTCCAGTTTCGCAGCGCGCGAAAGGCACAAGCCGTCGCGAATTTCGCCAAGCTCGTCGAGCTCCAGTTTCAGCTGCGCAAGATCCGTGTAGATCACCCGGAGCTCGCGTCGGTGCACCAGGGGGACGTCGAGCACCTGCACTCCGATCGCGCGGTCCAGGAATACTTTCTGAGTCTCATGCAGCTTTCGCTGTTCGAGATCGCGTGGTACGCGCACAAGGAGGGCCAACTCCCGGACGATTACTTCCGGTCATGGGAGAAGCGCATGCGTCAGCAGGGAGAGGAAGAGGCCTTTCGCGCGATGCTCGCCAATCCCGCGATGAAGATCATGCACGACGATTTCGATGCCTACGTGCGCGAACTGCTGCAGCGCCGCCCATAAAATCGAATGATGGTGGGGAGACCACTTCCGTCCACATCCAAAGTTCTACCCTCTTGTCCACGTCATGAAGCAGATCGAGACAAACCTCGATCGGATTCGCCTTCGATTCGCGCAATTCGGTGCGTCAGGAAGCTTGTGCTTCTCTCGTGAACTGCAAGGAGTTCATCATGTGAAATGCCTATGACACATGTAGTGGCCTGAGCGGCGCTGGCGAGTGATCACGGCGTCGAAGCCTTGGTGCCACGAAGGGGTGAGCCGTAACGCCAGTGAATCCATGTAGGCCTCGAAACGCGAAAGATGAGGGCGGCCAACTGGCCGAATTCAGCGAAGCCCGTGCGGATCGCGAAGTTATAGGCAGATGCAGCGATTCGGCCCTCCGGGGTAGAGTGGAACGGCGCGTCCCGATCGAGAGCACAGGAACCTGAGAGGCCCAGCGGGCGGGGAGTCGTACTCCGACGCGACCCTCGGAATGCATAACGAGGCAAGCGGCCCGGCTGGGCGTCGGACAGGGCCATAGTAGCGATGAAACGGGGTAATGCCTGGCGAGCGAAGGGGCCCTGACTGACTGCATGCGGAGTCAGAGACGAGGAGAGCCGATTGCGTCAGCGACATCGCGCTACGACGGATGATTCGGACGTCCCCCTCCCGGAGGCCTTTGCGGTCAATGGGCTGGGGTTGCCGGAGAAACTCTTCACGTTGAGACAGAAGCTGTATCGGAAGGCGAAGCGCGAGCCGACATTCCGGTTTTATACGCTGTATGGCCTGATTGCTCGGCTCGATGTCCTCGAGGCCGCGTGGGCCCTGGTCGCTGCGAACGACGGTGCGCCAGGCGTGGACGGGGTCACGATTGCCAGTCTCAAGACCTCTCCCATCCGGCTGCAGGAGCTGGTGCAACAGCTCCAGCACGAACTGCAGACGAAGCAGTATCGGCCTCAGGCGGTGCGCCGGGTGTACATCCCTAAGCCTGATGGGAAGCAACGCCCGTTAGGCATTCCGACCGTCCGGGATCGTGTCGTGCAAGCGGCGGCGAAGGTGATCCTGGAGCCCGTTTTCGAGGCCGATTTTCTGGACGTCTCGTGTGGGTATCGACCGGGGAGCACGGCGCATGACGCGCTCAAGGAGATTGCGCGTCAGGTGCAGCGCGGGTATTGCGAGATCTATGATGCGGACCTAGCAGCCTACTTCGATTCGATTCCGCACGACAAGCTGCTGA
>DATEHJ010000021.1:0-4803 GCA_035279645.1 Gemmatimonadaceae bacterium | reverse complement strand
GCCGCGGACACGCGACCCGCAAAAGCCGTTTGGCACACGACGCTTGTCGGCGCGACGAGTGACAGGCCACAGAGTAGTAGAGCGCAGGAACGAAGCACCCGCGTACAGTCCCTCCCTAACGAGGAAGTGGGGGTCTGCCTTTACGTCACGCTGGGACGCCGAACGAGGAGAGGCGGAACTACAGGCCCGACAATGACGACCTCATTTACGACTCGGGTTTGAGGTTGTCAAGAAGCACGCTGGCCGGAGGTTGCATCATGCCCAACGTCGGAGACGCTATGCTATGCCTTACCGGGCCGCGGCGAAGTCTTACTTGACTGGTTACTGCCTACGCGCCAAGTACATGCTTCCCATTGCCTCTCGACGCCATTTGATGACCATGAACAACCGCACGATCGCCACCGTCGTCACTCTGACATGTGTATCGCTCGCGGGCTGTGCGAAGGTGCGTCGAGCACAGGGAGAAAGGCTCGCTCGGACCTATTGTGCGCTTTGCCATCTCTTCCCCGAGCCGCAGCTCCTCGACAAGCGCACGTGGGAGAATGGCGTGCTTCCACAAATGGCTCTGCGTCTTGGCGTTAGAACCCTCTCGACGCCGCGCGAGCCGTTTAGCAATCCGTATATGCTCGTTATTCCGAAGGCGATCCCGCAAAAAGATTTCGAAAAGATTGTCGAGTACTACCGTGAGGCGGCGCCAGACAGTTTGCCCGATCCGTCATTGGGAATTCAGACGCAGGTGGATCCTCCGTCTTGGACGGTGGCGCCATTCGCGTCAAGGATGTCGAGCAGCGGCATCGTCACGCTGCTCAAGGCCGACAGTGCGCGGCAGCGGATCTACATCGGTGAGGCGGGAAGCAACACGCTGCGCGTCTATGACTTTGAGCGACGCCTCCTCACGACGCTGAAGTTGGGCAGTCCGCCAACCGACGTCGTCGCTGAGGACGGCCATCTCCTCGTGCTCGAATCCGGGATCCTCGATCCCAACGACGAAGCGCGAGGCCGCCTCGAGCAGTACGACGTCGTCGGCCACGACTCGCTGCGCTTCGACAGGGTCGTCATCGATTCCCTTCTCCGGCCGGTGTTCGTCGCGCCATATGACTTTGCTAACGATGGTGCGCCCGAGTTCGTGATCGCCGAGTTCGGCGACAACCGGGGGCGACTCGCCTTGTACGTGCCGCGCGGCGCGACGTACCAACGACAGGACCTCGCCCTCACGCCCGGCGCGATCCACGTCGAGATTCGCGATCTCACCGGCGACGGCGCGCCCGACATCGTCGCCCTGTTCGCGCAAGGGGACGAGCGCATCGAGCTATTCGAGAACGACGGGACCGGCCACTTCTCGAGCAGTCGCCGCAAGCTCCTGGCGCGTTTTCCGCCCGTTTATGGATCGATGTACTTCGGGCTGTACGACTTCAACGGCGACGGCCATCCGGACATTCTCTACGTCAACGGCGACAACTTCGACTATTCACGCGTGCTGAAGCCCTATCACGGTGTGCGAATTCTCGAGAACGACGGAAAGAACAACTTTCACGAACGCTACTTCTTTCCGGTACATGGCGCGGCGCGCGCCGCGGTGGCCGACTTCGACAGGGACGGCAACCTGGACATCTTCATCACGAGCAATTTCGCCGACCGTCAGCGACATCCCGAGCGCGGCGTCGTGTACCTCGAGAACCTCGGCGGCTACCAGTTTCGCCCCTACGCGTTCAGCGCCGCTGCCGCCAGTGAGTGGAATCTCATGACGGTCGCGGACCTGAACCACGACGGCCGCCTGGACGTGATCGTCGGCGCGATGAACCTCGCCAGCATATCGCGAAGCCAGCGTGGCTATACCGGGCGTGCGCTGGCGGGCGGCACGAACCCGTTCCTCGTGTTCGAGAGCTCACCTGGCCAGCGGACGGGCAAAGACACTGTCGTACGTCGCTAATGCCGGTTTCGCCTGCAGCTTGGAGCTCACGATGCCCAACTGCGCGAACAAGGGCAGAATCGAGCCTGGCGGCTGCGCCGGGTACGCCGATAGATCCAGGTCCGCATACGTGAGCTGAAAGACAGCCACCGCCTTCGCGGCATCGAGGAGCTGCTCCTGACGCCGGAGGTAGCGCGCCTGCTTCGCCGGCGACGACTGCACGGAACCGACCGAGCCTGACGTCCAACCCCCTTCGACGACGAGCACCGGCAAGGTTCGACCGTTCGCGAGCCGCGTGTAGTAATCGAGCGGCACAACGTCAGGATCAGTGTATACAAAATACGGATACGAAGAGAGCGCGAGCGCTGCCATGAAGGGAAAGTCGGTGAAGTCGGTCTCGACCCCCTGGTACACGTTGTTATGCGCCAAACGCCCCCACCCTTCATCGGCCTGCACGCTCACATAAAGCTTGGGATGGGTGCCTGTCATCGCCTTCACGTCATTGGCGGCGGCGTTCGCCATCTGGACGACCGCCGCGTAGACCGGCGCCGGCGCGGCGACGCGAATGAGATTCGTCTCCGCGGCGAGGCCGAGATATTCCGGATGAATGGCCCCCACGAGTGCCTTCACGTAGTCACGATAGACCTGCTGCACCGCCGGCTCGCTGATGCTCCGCTGCATCGCGACGAGATCGGGATCCTCGGCGCTCCGATCGAGTCCGTTGGTGACGTCGACGGTGATGACAATCGTTAGGTTCTTCCCCCGATAGTAGTTGGCGAGTGGAAGATCGACGGCGCTGACGTAGGCGGTCGCGGTCGTGCCGGTGAGGAGCGCCTTGTAAGGTGCGCTGACGTGCATGATCGCCGCGTCGGCTCGCCCCGTCCACGCCTCGAGCGAGGCGAACGTGGACGCTTGCGTGGAATCGGGCGGTATCGCCGAGAATCCCATGCGGAACGTCCGCGCGGGGAGATTCACGTTAGGCGCTGTCGCTCGCTCTTTGCAGGCGACGACGAGGAGGGCCAGCAGCGCGAGGATTGATCGGGGAGTAAGCATGCGCTCCCTCGGATTCTAACTCCTCGCGCGACACAAGCCTAGCGATGTGCAGGCTCACTTGCCGTAGCGCGGACCAACGCGAACGAACCCGAACAGAGCGAACTCGCTGCCGTGCCCGTGTTGGTCCGCGTTAGTCCGCGCTGAACATGGTTCTCTCTGCTCGCTTTAAAGCTTACTCAACAGTGGAATCAACGGTCGCGATAATCGACGGCGGCGCGAGGGGAGGCAGCGGATCCCGCTGCGGCATCGGCGGTATCGATGGGTTGATATCGGGCGGAAGCGGCAGATGCGGCGTCACGTCAGGCGGCAGTGACGGCGGCTCCGGAATTCTTGGGCTAGGCGCAGGAATCGTCATGTGTAACTCCAGTCAATACGGGCGAACCGGCTGATTGCAGGGGTGGCGATTCGTGTGCCGACGCAGGACGAATCGGGGGGCACTTGCTGCGTCCACAGGTCCAACCCCATGTTGGGCGACCTTTCACAAACCCGGCCCATGCGCATCTCCTGTCATCGCTCGGCACACCGCATCCTGCTCGCGACGCTGAGCGTCGCGTGCACACTCGAGATCGGCGCGCAGCAACAGCCGTCCTTGCAAGGCGCGATGCCGGCGGTCCGACGCGACCCGTCGAGCGCGCCGCAGCTGCTCCAACATCCGGCCATCAGCGCGACGACGATCGCGTTCGTGTATGCGGGCGATCTGTGGACGGTGCCGCGCCAAGGCGGCGACGCACGGCGCCTCACGGCCGCCGGCGGGGTGAGCGACGTCGCCTTCTCCCCCGACGGCTCTCAGATCGCGTACACCGGCGAGTATGACGGGAACGCCGACGTGTACGTCATGCCCGCGTCGGGCGGGATGCCGCATCGGCTCACGTATCATCCCGAGCGCGACGAAGTCGTCGGCTGGACGCCTAACGGGAACAGCGTCGTCTTCCGCTCGCGACGCAAGGGTGTGACGCGCGTCTCGCGCCTCTTCACCGTCGGGCTGAATGGTGGACTCCCCACCGAGATCGCGCTCCCCACGGCCTACGAGGGCTCGTACGCGTCCGGCGGCGAGCGGATGGCCTACATGCCGCTCTCGCCCGTGTTCCGAGCGTGGAAGCGTTACCGTGGCGGCACGACGTCGCCGATCTGGCTCGTGACACTCGCGAGCGGGCAGGTCGAGACGGTGCCGCGCGCCAACTCCAACGATTTCGATCCGATGTGGATCGGCGACAAGGTGTATTTCCTCTCCGATCGCAACGGACCGGTGACGCTGTTTGCGTACGACACCAGGACGCGCTCGGTGACGCAGACCCTACCGAACACCGGCTACGACATGAAGACTGCGTCGGCCGGCCCGGGGGCCATCGTCTACGAACAGTTCGGTGTGCTCCACCTGTTCGACGTCGCCTCGGGCACCGAGCATCCGCTCAACATCCGTATCAGCGCCGATATCCCCGCGCTCCGTCCGCGCTACGTCAACGTCGCGCGCAATATCACCAACGCCAGCATATCGCCCACAGGCGCGCGCGCCGCGTTCGAGGCGCGCAATGAGATTTTCACGGTGCCGGCCGAGAAAGGTGACGCCCGCGATCTCACCAACACACCAGGCATCGCCGAGCGAGATCCGGCGTGGTCGCCGGACGGGAAATCGGTTGCGTACTTCTCCGACGAGTCGGGAGAGTATGCGCTGCACCTCCGCGACCAGAGTGGTCTCGGTGACGTGAAGAAGATCAGTCTCGGCGCCCCGGCGTCGTTCTACTATTCGCCGGTGTGGTCGCCCGACTCGAAGAAGATCGCGTACTACGATAAGCGCCTCACCCTGTGGGTCGTCGACATCGCAACGCAGAAGCGCAGCAAGG
>DATEHJ010000020.1:0-9776 GCA_035279645.1 Gemmatimonadaceae bacterium | reverse complement strand
CTGCCCGTGTTCACGAGCGACGGACGCTCGGTCGCCTTCCTTCACGCGGACGCAAGGAGCCCGATGCGGCCAGCTGTGATCTCGCAATCCGGCAGTCGCTTCGGCGCTATAGAAGACATCGCGTCGCAAACGATGACCGAGGAGTATCCGGGCGCAGAGTTCGTGGTGCCTCAGCCGGTGGTCTTCCGCTCGCCCGACGGCATGATGATTCATGGCCAGCTCTTCCTGCCGCCTAACGCGTCACAGGGCACGCGGCATCCCGCACTGTTGTTCTTTCATGGCGGTCCGTATCGCCAGATGCTACTCGGCGCGAATCCCATGGGTGCGTACGCGTACATGTACGCCATGAATCAGTATTTCGCGAGCCGAGGATACGTGGTGCTGTCCGTCAACTATCGAGGCGGCACGGGCTACGGCCTGAACTTCCGCGTGCCGCCCAATTTCGGACCGTCGGGAGCGAGTGAATTCAACGACATTCTCGGCGCGGCGAATTTTCTCAAGGCGAGATCGGACGTCGACTCCAAGCGGCTCGGAGTATGGGGCGGAAGTTACGGCGGCTATATGACCGCGCTCGCGCTCGCACGCGCGTCCGATGTTTTTGCCGCCGGCGTCGACTACGCCGGCGTGCACGACTGGAGCGGTCTGTTGAAGATCTACGCCTCCGCCGGAGCGCAATCCGCGTCGGACAGCTTGGCGTGGACGTCGTCGCCACTCTCATCCATCAAACGGTGGCACTCGCCTGTGCTGGTGATCCAGGCGGACGACGACCACAATGTCCCATTCGATCAGACTGTTCTGCTAACGAAGGCATTGCGAGAGCAGAAGATCCCTCACGAGTTGATCGTCATCCCGAACGAGATTCACGATCTGCTGCTCCACAGATCGTGGCTGACGTACTTCCACGCGCAATCCGATTTCCTGGACAAGTACCTGCTTCGCTAACGTGCATCGCTAGTGCGCGCACGCGCGAAGAGGATGTTGAACACGCGCACCCCGCTGACGCCGCCGTTTCCGTCGGGAACGAACGTCAACATTGTTGGGCGGCCGCCGCCGCTCGGCCTCGTGCGGAACGCTTCGAAACTCACCGGCTCGAGCGGCGCGGCGGGATCGGTGACGACCGCGGCCTGCAGAGCGCCGTTCTGGAACGTGACGCGTACGTCGCCATAGGCCGAGTCGATGTACGTCCCGGCGTAGCGCTCGAGGGGGAGTGACGGAGCCGATGTCGTACGCGCGGCCTGCGTCACGTTCGCTCGCGCGGGGCGCGCAAAGATCGGCTTCAGATCGACGCTCCAGTCACGGCGCGGGCCATTCTCGAAGATGTCGAACACGGAGTACATCAATCCATGGCGGAGCTCAGCGTGGTCGAGGTTCTCGAGCACGTAGACGCCGAGTCGTTTATTCGGTTCGATGCCGATGATCGCGCACAATCCGTTGATGCTGCCCGTGTGCATCCAGACCTGCTGCCCACGATAGTCCTGGATGAACCATCCCAGCCCGTAGCTGAAGAAGTCGGGCTTCGCGAGCTGCAGCGCCGGGTACTCTTCCATCGGAGCCTGAATCTGCGGTGTGACCAACTCGGCGAAGGTACGCTGCTGAATCAAGCGCTTGTTGCCGACTCGCCCGCTGTCGATCACGAACTGCATCCACTTGGCCATATCCGATACGCTCGACCAAACGCTTCCCGCCGACGCCACTCCGTCGGTAGACCTAACGGGGACAATGGCCACGGTGTCGTTGATGAGCGCATGCGGAACTGCGACGTTCGGCTTGCCGGTGATCATCGAGACCAGTGGCTCGGTCTCGTTCATGCCGAGGGGCGCGAAGATACGCGCCTTGACGAACTGCTCCCACGGCATGCCCGAGACGCGCTCGATGATCACGCCGTTGAGAGCGTAGAGCACATTGTGATACTGCCACTGCGAGCGGAACGAGGCCGAGGGTTGGATGTAGCGAAGCCGCCGGATGATGTCCGCCTGGCTGTAGTTCCAGTTCGACGCCCAGAACAAATCGGTGCCCGGCAGACCGCTGCGGTGCGTGAGCAGGTCGCGGATCGTTAGCTCGCGCGTAGCCCACGGATCATAGAGCTGGAGCTCGGGGATGTACTTGGTGACGGGGTCGTCGAGCTTGAGCTTGCCCTCGTCGACGAGCATGGCGAGAGACGCGGCCGTCATCGCCTTGGTGGTCGATCCGATTGCAAAGCGCGTGTGCTCGTCGGCAGGCTGCGCACTTCCCTTCTGCAAGACGCCGTAGCCCTTGGCGAAGACGACCGAATCGTCTTTGACGACCGCGATGGCGAGCGCGGGGATGCGCCACTCAGCGGCGGCCTTTGCGACGTACCTGTCGAAGGCGGCCCAGTCGGGTTTGGCCTGCGCGGCGAGCGGCGTCGGCGCCGCGACGAGCAGCGCTGTGGTCAACCATCGATATGCATTCACTTAATTGTCCCTTCGGGTAGGAATTTGAATCCAGCGTCCAAGCCTCGGCCAATTTGAGGGGTGATCCGGCGGCAGGGAAGCTTTTGATTCGCCTGCAACTCACCTTTGGCGTTATGTAGCCGCTCTTGACGTCGGCGATCTTTATAGTGTAAAGTACTTGGCCAATGACCCGACCGCCGTTGCTGCGTCGACTACTCAAGGGGTTCGCCATACTGGCGCTGCTAGGATTGCTCAGCATCGGCGCACTGTTCGCGTTCCTCTGGGCGGAGCACCGCTCCGAGGTGGCATTGCCGACGCCGACGGGGTCCTTCGCGGTCGGCCGTGCCATCTACGATTGGACCGACTCTGTGGCAGTTGATACGCTGGCGCCGATTCCCGGAACGAAGCGCGAGCTGCTCGTCTGGATCTGGTACCCGGCCGGCGGCCACTCAGGCGTCGTCGATGACTACCTTCCGGCTCGATTACGGCCGAAAGCTGAGCCCTCCGACGGTGCGAACATCTGGACGTTTCTCACGCGAGACGCGTCGAAGGTTCGCGCGCACAGCCTTCGTGACGCCGATGTGTCACCGGAACGGCAATCGTATCCTGTGGTGATCATGAGAGCGGGAGCCTCCGCGCCGGTGTTGAACTACTCATCGCTCGCCGAGGATCTGTCCAGCCACGGTTACGTCGTGGTGGGTTTCGACGCGCCATATCGCACGGGACGCGTCGTCTTCCCCGACGGTCGGAGCATGCGAAGAACGGAGCAGAACAACCCTGAATCGTGTGTGGTTCCCGACCGCAACCGGATGGAGCGGTGCGTGGGCAGGGTGATGACTGCATGGACGGGCGACATCGCCTTCGTGCTCAATCGCCTCGCCCTGTCGAACGCGAAGGACTCGCCCGGGCTTGCCGGTCGGCTCGACATGTCGCGCGTTGGAATACTCGGTCACTCGCTTGGAGGTGCGGTTGCCGCGCAGTTCTGCCACGATGATTCACGTTGCAAGGCCGGCATCGATCTCGATGGCGCTCCGCATGGCAGCGTGATCCAGACGGGACTCCGTCAGCCATTCATGTTCCTTCTGAGCGATCACGGCGACGTAACCGACTCGACGAGCACGCAGATCCTTCATGACATTCAGTCCATCTACGATCGTACACCTGCCGACCGGAGGACGCGCGCCGTTATCCGCGGTGCGTTCCACTACACTTTCAGCGACGACGGCGCGCTGATGAAGAGCAGCGCCGTGCGCGGATTGCTGCGTCTTTTTGGCAAGTTGGGTATGTCCGGACGCCGGCAGCTGGCCGTTACGAGCTACGCCGTGCGCACCTTTTTCGACGCCTTCCTCAAAGGCTCGGGCGAAGCGCGGTTCAACCTTGCATCCCCAGCTTATATGGAGATTCAGGTTCTCGAATGAACAGAGGCGCGGTGTGGCCGATGCTGCTGGTGGGCGTGCTGTACTGCTCCATCGGCATCGTCTCTGGGGAACTCGCCGCCAGGGCGTCGTCGCACCAACTCCTTCTCCTGTCGCGGTGGGCAGCGTGGGTGGTCAGCGCGATCCTCTTTGGTGCACACATCGTCTACGAGCAGGTCCGGTTGCGCAGCTCGCCAAGGATCACCGCGCTACACGTATCATCGGCCGCTGGCCTAGGAGCCTTTGGTCTCGCGGTCGCGGCAAACGTTCATGCGCAGACCCTTCCGGCGCATCAGGCTCCGCTCCTGCTCGTCCTGTCGCTCGTGATCTGGCCGGTCATGACGGCCCTCCCGGCGTTCGTCGTGGCGCTCGTTGCCACTATGCTTTTCGCTCGAGTGACGCGCACACGCTCGTGAGACCTCAACACTCACATGCCCCTCCTATTCTCGTACGGCACACTTCGGAATCCCGAAATCCAGCTGGAAGTCTTCGGCCGCGAGCTGTCGGGTAGCACCGACGAGCTCCTTGGTTTTACTCGCCGACAGATCGAGCTGCGTGATCCCGCTTTCACCGCGGCCCATGGATCCACGCATCTGATCGTTCAGCAGACGGGGCGAGACGATGATCGAGTCGCAGGGACCGTGCTCGAGATTACGGACGCTGACCTCGCGAGCGCGGATGCTTTCGAGCCGCCTAACTACAGACGTATCGAGGCGCGCTTCGCCTCCGGCCGTCGCGGCTGGGTTTACGCCGAGGACTCGGCACGCGCGTCGAAGTAGATGGTGGCATCGGCCCCCGGCGGTTTCGGTCACCAGTGACCGCCGCAGAGATCTCCGCGGAAGATCTGCCAGGAGGGCCGGAAGCACGCCGCGAGATCGCTGAAGTACCAGGATAGGTCGACGATGAACGTCACGACGAACAGCGTTGCCTTTCGTTCCGGTGGACCGCCATATTCGCGCGTCTCCAACCGGACTTTTCATCATTCGTTCGAGCGACTTGGGTAACGAGAAAACCTCCGGCGTGCCGCTGGACTTCAGCGGTCGCGTCGCGATCGTCACCGGGGCCGCTCGCGGTCTCGGGCGCGCCGCGGCCAAGCGGTTGTATGAACGCGGCGCGAGTGTCGCGGTCAACGTGCGCGACGTGGCCCGCGCCGAGGCGTTGGCTCGATCGATCGGCGATCGCGCGCTGGCCGTGCCGCTCGACATCACCGCCGATAGTGCGCCGGACGAGATCGTCCGACGCACGGTCGAGCGCTTCGGCCGCGTCGACATTCTCGTGAACAACGCCGCCTTCGCGCGCTCGACGCGCTTTCCGAATCTCTCGGCGCGGGAGTTTCGTGAGGCGCTGGAGGTGAATCTGACAGCGCCTTTTCTCCTCACCAAAGCCGTGCTGCCGACGATGCAGGCGCAGCGCTACGGCCGCATCATTAACATTTCCTCATCAGCGGGACGCATGGTCAGCACGTTAGGCGGCGCGCACTACACGGCGTCCAAGGCTGGCCTGTTGGGGTTGACCCGTGCCGCCGCGAAGGAACTGGGAAAGTTCGGGATCACCGTGAACGCGGTGTGCCCCGGCATGATCGACACGGAGCTCACGCACGAGAATGCGACGCCGGAGTTACTCGAGCGCCTTGCGGCCGGCTATCCGGTTCCTCGCCTTGGCACCGCCCTGGAAGTCGCCGACCTCGTTTGCTTCGCCGCGTCCGAAGCGGCGGGCTACATCACCGGGACGTCGCTCGATATCAACGGCGGCGATCTCATGATGTGACACTTCTAATCACCAGAAAATGAAAGAGAGTACACGCGTACTCGTCGCACTCGCGGCGGCGCTCGGCGGCGGCGCGCTCATCGCCGCGTCGGGCAGCAAGCCGCTGATCGACGCCGCCGACGCGCTGGCTCCGGTGGGGACGCTCTGGGTGAGCGCCATTCGGATGACCGTTATTCCACTGGTGGTCTCGCTTCTGATCACGGGTGTAGCATCGGCGACAGATGTCGGATCCATTGGCCGAATCGGGGGGCGCACGCTCGTCGTATTCGTCCTGTTGTTGGCCGCGATCGCGGCGATCGTCATTCCGCTGGCTCCGGCGCTGTTCGCGCTGCTGCCTCTGCCCTCGACCGCGGGTGCCAAGCCAGCGCTGCCGGCGGGTGCGGTCGAGGCGGCGAATCAGGTGGCTGCTAGCGGCCAGAATCCGAGTTTCAGCGCGTGGCTGACGTCGTTGATTCCGTCGAATCCCATCGCGGCCGCGGCGAATGGCGCGATGGTGCCGCTCATTCTCTTTACTCTGATCCTTGCCATCGCGATCGCTCGGAGTCCCGAGTCGACACGCGCTCCACTCGTGGGTCTCGCACGCGCAGTCGGCGACGCGATGCTGCTGATCGTGCGATGGGTCGTGTTGGCGGCACCGGTCGGCGTATTCGCGCTCGTGCTGCCCCTCGCGGCGCACCTCGGCGGCGCGGTCGCCGGCGCGATCGGCGTGTACATCGCCGCGTACGCGCTCGCCTCCGTGGTTGTCACATTACTCATTTACCCGATCGTGGCCCTCTTCGGCGGAATTCCGATCGGCCGCTTTGCACGAGCGGCGCTCCCCGCGCAACTTATCGCGTTCAGCTCGAGCTCGTCGATCGCGTCGCTTCCCGCTCTGATCGAGAGCGGAGAACGCGGACTCGCACTCCCGAATCGCATCACGGGTTTTGTGCTGCCACTCGCCGTGTCGACGTTCAAGCTGGCGGCGCCAGTGTCGTGGACGATCGGCGCGCTGTTCGTCGGCTGGTTCTACGGCATTCCGCTGCACGCGCGCGAGCTCGCGACGGTTGCGTTCGCCGCCCTCTTTCTGGCGTTCGCGGCGCCGGGCGTGCCGCGCGGCGCGTTCATCATGCTCACGCCGCTGTTCCTCGCGATCGGGCTGCCCGCGGAGGGAATTGGTATCTTGATCGCGGTCGATGCGCTGCCGGACACGTTTGCGACAGTGCTCAATGTGACGGGCGATCTCGCGGCGGCGGCACTCGTGGCGAGCGCGGATCGCGAGCCTCGGCCAGTCATTGCCGCGGCCGAGGCATGATCATTTACGGTCTATCCGCGTCGTTGGGCACTCGTTGAGCAACGTAGGTCTCCGCCTTACGAGTCCGTCATCCGCGGGACGACAGCGGCACTTGTGTGGCGTTGCTAGGCTGCATGCCTCTCTCCCTAGCCAAGTCGCCACTCATGTTCATTCGTCTCACCATACTGTCGCTCCTCGCCGCGCTGAGCATCACGTCGCGCGTGTACGCGCAGACCCTGCGCGTCGTCGCCAGTGAATACGCATTTCGTGCACCGGCCAGTGCGCGGCCCGGACTCAACCGCGTCGTGCTCGTCAATCAGGGGAAAGAGCTGCATCACATCGTCATCCTGCGGCTTCCCGATTCGCTGGACGCGTCCCGCGCCTTCGGAATGGTGATGCAGCATCAGTCGTTGGGCAACTCACACAGCGTCGGCGGGCCCGGTGCGATCTTTCCTGGCGACAGCTCGGTAGCCTGGATTACGCTCGAGGAGGGGCGCTACATGTTTCTCCGCTTCATTCCGGCGCAGGACAAGCGGCCGCACGCGATGAAAGGAATGATCGCTCAGCTCAACGTCACCGGCGATCGGCTCGCTGCGGGTGCGCCTGCCGCAACACTGACGCTGTCGGCGAGCGAGTACGCACTCGACCTCTCCGTGCCGCCGAGTGTGGGCGCAGCGACGATCGAATTCCGAAACACTGGCTCGCAGGACCACGACTATGCGCTTGTTCAGCTTCCGGACTCCGCTGATCCCATTGCCACGGCCCGCCGGCTCGGCAGCGCCGACACGACGCTCAAGTACGTGAAGCTCGTTGGCGGCTCAGGGCCACTTGGGCCGGGGCGACGCAGCTGGAACCGGGCGACGCTCCTCCGCGGTCACTACGCCGTGATCTGTTTCGCGGCGGATCAGAGAGACGGGCGTTCACACTATTTGCACGGAATGGTGCGCACCTTCGACGTACGTTAATGTGGTCAACGTCCAGGTCGCGACCATCCGTCTAATCGTTAGGTGACGCCGAAGCTAGGACGTGTGCATCGTGAAAGCCATCGCTCGCATCACAACACGCCTGCTCGCGATCACCGTCGCCGCGACTGTTAGTGTCGCGGCACGGCCACGACTCGCTGCCGCACAAACGCACACTCGCGTCACCGTCGGTGACCATGCGCTTGACGTCGTAAAAGGCGGGCACGGCGGCCCCCCGATCGTGTTCGAGACAGGCCTCGCCGATTCTCTCGACGTTTGGTTGCCGATGTGGCGCACCATGGCCCAGTTTTCGACGGTCATCGCGTATTCGCGCGCGGGCTTCGGCCGTTCCGAGGTCGGGGCATCTGATCATTCGGTGCCGAGCGCCGTCACGGATCTCCACGAGCTGTTGCACCACGTCGGCGTGACCGGCCCATTCATCCTGGTCGCGCGCTCGTACGGCAGCTTGATTGCGCGACTTTATGTCTCGCGGTACCCGACCGACGTCGTCGGGATCGTTCTCGTCGACGGAACCCACGAGCAGCAAGTGCAGCGGTACGGCGCACTGGACGCGTCATACCCGCGCGCATTTCAGGCGTACTACGACTCGGTGCTCGCGCGAATGCCGGCCGGCGCCGCGGCGGCGGAGACTCGCGAGACGGTCCGCATCCAGGCGGCTGGGCGTGTGCCCGGGCTGACCCCCCTTCCCGACATTCCGATTGCCGTGCTGACCAGCATGCAATCGAGCGAGTCCGCGCCATACGTGAACGGCACGGCACGCGGCCACGAGGTGTGGCGCGCGTTGCACGACGAATGGTTTCGTCGATCGCACAATGGTATTCACATCGAGACCGATCGCAGTGGGCACGGAATCCAGGACGACGAGCCGGCGCTCGTCGAGGAGGCGATTCACTTCGTGCTCGATCGCGCGCGCGCACGCCCATAAGGAGCGCCGCGGATTCTAACATCCGTCGGAGCTGACGAGCGGACCGACGCGCCGTGGCGCCTCGCTTCGATGGCTGCCACTTTGTTGTGAGTAGCGTTGGATGCCGGAGGTGAGCTCACTCGCGTTAGGCGCAAGAACACAACCACACCTTTCACCACCACCCGTCCTCGGAGGCTCCGTGAAGCGAGTCACTGGCATTGGCGGCGTCTTCTTCAAAGCCAAAGACGCTAAGGCCCTACAGGCTTGGTACAAGCGGCACCTCGGCATCGATGTCCAGGATTGGGGTGGCGCCGCCTTCCCCTGGACCGACGGTGAAGGTAAGCCGGTCGCCGGAACAACCGCCTGGTTGATCGCTCCGGCGCAAAGTGGTCAGTTTGCGCCAAGCACTGCGCCTTTCATGATCAATTACCGGGTGGACGATCTCCACGCTCTGGTGAAAGCGTTACGCGACGAGGGCTGCAACGTTCTCGAGAAGATCGACGATTCCGAATACGGGAAGTTTGGATGGGTCATCGATCCAGAAGGAAACAAAGTAGAACTTTGGGAACCGCTTGCCGGCCAGTGACCGGGCCATCGGCTCCACGTAGGAATCGTCCTCGCATTGGCAGCCTGCGCCCGGTGTCTCGGCGTTCACCTTCGCGTCGCCATCGATGGGCGAGACCTTCGAGGTGATCGTGGGGACGGTGTTCGAGAACGGAGCACCGGCCTCGAGGAAATATCCGACGCTGATCGTCACGGACTGATACGCTCAATTCCCCGTTCCAGCTGAGCGCCCGTGACGCCGAGCAGCCTAACGATACTCTTACGCCATGCGGCCCCTTCGGTATTACATCAACGTCACATTGGACGGATGCTGCGATCATCGGGCGATAATCGCGGACGAAGAGTTGCATCGGTACGCGGCCGAGAAGCTCGTCCAGGCTGATGCCCTGCTCTTTGGCCGGGTGACCTACGAAATGATGGAGACAGCGTGGCGGGCCCCGGCGCCGGCGGGAGCGAGGCCTG
>DATEHJ010000019.1:0-9189 GCA_035279645.1 Gemmatimonadaceae bacterium | reverse complement strand
CAGATCGAGATCATGAATGCGCTGCTGATGTCGATGCCGGGGACGCCGATCATCTACTACGGCGACGAGATCGGCATGGGCGACAACGTCTACCTCGGCGATCGCAATGGCGTGCGCACGCCGATGCAGTGGTCGACGGATCGCAATGCCGGTTTCTCGGATGCCGACAACGCCGCGCTCTACAGCCCGGTGATCGTCGATCCGCCGTACGGCTTTCAGGGAATCAACGTCGCGGCGCAGGAACGCACGTCGACGTCGCTGCTTCGCTGGATGCGGCGCCTCATCGCGGTGCGGCGGGAATTCAAGGCCTTCGGCCGCGGCACCTGGGAACCGCTGCACCCCGACAATCGGCGCGTGCTCGTGTTCCTTCGCCGGTACAAGGACGAACTGATTCTATGCGTGAACAATCTCTCACGCTTCGCGCAATTCGTCGAGCTGGATCTGCGCGAGTTTCACGGCATGGTACCGCTCGAGCTGTACAGCAAGAACACCTTTCCGCCAATCGGCGAGCTACCGTATCTGTTGACGATGGGGCCGCACAATTTCCTGTGGTTCCGATTGATGGCGGCCGAGCAGGCGAAGCAATACCAGAGGGGCTAGGGGCTGGGGGCTAGGGATGAAGGAAGCGAGCGACGAACGGCAGGGATCAGAAGGGCAACCGCGCGCCACGCGCCACGCGCCACGCGCCACGCTCGGCGTTCGCCGCCTGGCCGACGCGTTGCTGCCCAACGAGCTGGCGCGCCTCACGACCGAGGACTTCGCGGCCTTTCTCATCCCGCGGCGTTGGTTCGGCGCGAAGGCGGGGAAGCCGACGTCGGCGCGGGTGCGCGACGTGATCCCGCTGCCGTGGGAGGGCGGGCGCTTCGTGATCGCGCGGCTCGAGGTCACGACAGAAACCAGCCCCGGCGCGCCGAAGCTGTACCAGCTGCCGCTCTCCCTGCGCACGACCGACGAGATCGGCGACACGCCGCCGAAAGGCGTGATCGCGCGCGTCGTCGGCGACGACGGCGAAGGGCTGCTCTTCGACGCCGTCGAGGACCGGGGCTTTCTGCGTGCGTTAGGCGACGCCGTCGCGCGCGACGCGGACTACGCCGGGGACAGAGCGCACTGGACCATCGAGCCGCTGTCCGCCAACTCGCTCGTCGTCCCGCCGACGGCTGAAATCCGTGTCGGGTCGGTGGAGCAGAGCAACACGTCCGTCATCCTCGGCGAGCAGGCGATTCTGAAGCTGTTTCGCAAACTCGAACCGGGCGCGCAGCCCGACGTCGAACTCACGCGCTTTCTCACGATGGACGCCGAGTTTCCGCATACGCCATCTCTGCTGGGCGTCGTCAGGTTCGAAGACGGTGATCAGGAGACGGTCGCGGGGATGCTGCAGGAGTATCTGCCGAAGTCCGTCGACGCGTGGGCGTACGCCCTCGATTGCGCGAGGCCCTACTTCAAGGCGCCGAAGAACCGCGAGGTGCCGAACCCATTTCTCGCCGACGCCGAGCGCCTCGGCTTCGTGACGCGCGCGATGCACGAAGCGCTCGCGCAGGGCACCAGCCCCGACTTCGCTCCGGAGCCGGCGGCGCCAGAGCTCGTCGATCAATGGGCGGGCCGCGCGAAGCAGTGGGTGCGCGATGGACTCGTGCTCCTCGAGCGTCAGCTGCGCGGGCGCGTGTTACCGAAGGAGCGCGCTCCCGAAGCCGAGGCCCTCGCGCGGCGCGCCGACCAGTACATCGGCACTGTTGATGAAATTGTAAACACGATCCGCGGCGACACCGGCTACGCGATCCGGATTCACGGCGACTATCACCTCGGTCAGGTACTGCGCACGGCACGCGACGACTTCATGGTCATCGACTTCGAAGGCGAGCCGGCGCGCCCGCTCGCCGAGCGACGAGAGAAGGCGAGCCCGCTGCGCGACGTCGCCGGGATGCTGCGCTCGTTCGCGTATGCGGCAGCGACACTGGGCATGGAAGCGAAGGGGCTCGACCTCGGTACGCGCGAGCTGCGCGTCGGCCGATGGGAGCGTGACACGCGCGACGCGTTCATGCGCGGATATCTGGCGAGCAGGAAGAGCGAGACGCGGATTCTTCCGTCGGATCCCGAGCACACGCGCGCGCTGCTCCGGCTGTTCGAGACGGAGAAAGCGTTTTACGAGCTGGCGTACGAGCTGAATAATCGGCCGGACTGGACGTGGATTCCGATGCGCGGAATCGCGAAACTCTTGGCGTGAAACGTGGGACGCGTCCCGCGCATAGATGTTGCTCTCCTCACCCCTCTCATGACCGGTCAGTGGCACCTCGAACGCGGCGCGACGGTGATCCCTGGCGGCGGCGTTCGGTTCTCGGTGTGGGCGCCCCACGCGATGCGTGTCCGCGTTTGCCTGACGAGCGGCAACAGCACGAGCGAGCATGAGTTGACGCGGCGAGACGATGGCACCTTCGAGGCGCTCATCAGCGAGGCGAACACTGGCACGGAGTACGGCTACCTGCTGGGCGACAGCGACGCGATGATTCCCGATCCGATGAGTCGATCGCAGCCGCGTGGCGTGCACGGCCCATCACGCGTTGTCGACCCTGCCGCGTTCCGCTGGAGCGACGACGACTGGCGCGGCGTCGCGATGCGCGATCTCGTCATCTACGAGCTGCACGTGGGGACGTTCACCCGCGACGGAACATTTTCGGCGATCATCCCCTTTCTGCGCGGGCTCCGGCGCGAGCTCGGCGTCACCGCGATCGAGATCATGCCCGTCGCCCAATTCTCCGGGACGCGGAACTGGGGCTACGACGGCGTCGATCTGTACGCGGTGCAGAACAGCTACGGCGGACCCGATGGTCTGAAGCAGTTCGTGAACGCCGCGCACGCCGAAGATCTCGCGGTGATCCTCGACGTCGTCTACAACCACATCGGCCCCGAGGGGAACTACCTCTCGTGCTACGGCCCATACTTCACGGAGAAGTACAAAACGCCGTGGGGACCGGCGCTCAACTACGACGACGCCGACAGCGACGAGGTGCGGCGCTACATCGTCGACAATGCGCGCTTCTGGATCAGCGAGTACCACATCGACGGTTTGCGACTCGACGCGGTCCACGGCATCTTCGACTTCAGCGCCAAGCACCTGATCCAGGAGATCGTGGAAGCCGTGCAGGGGGTCGCGCAGGGATTGCAGCGCCGCGTCGTGGTGATCGGTGAGAGTGATCTCAACGACCCGAAGCTCATTCGCGGTATCGACTCCTACGGCTACGGCCTCGATGGACAGTGGAGCGACGACTTCCATCACGCCGTGCATGCACTGCTCACCGGAGAGCAGGACGGCTACTACACCGACTTCGGCGCGATCGGCCAGCTCGTCGCGTCACTGCGCGAGCCATTCGTGTACGACGGCGCGCGCTCGCGATATCGGCGGCGGCGTCACGGCGCAACGTCGGCGGAGTTGCCGCGCGAGCGGTTCGTGGTCGCGATGCAGAACCACGATCAGATCGGCAATCGCGCGAAAGGTGACCGGCTCTCGACGATCCTCGGCGCCGAGCAGCTGCGGCTCGCCGCGGCGCTCCTTCTGCTCTCGCCCTACGTGCCGTTGATCTTCATGGGCGAGGAGTACGGTGAGACGAATCCCTTCCAGTACTTCGTGAGCCACGACGATCCACAGCTGGTCGAGGAAGTCCGCGGCGGGCGACGCCGGGAGTTCGAGTCGTTCGGCTGGGGCGACAACGTTCCCGATCCCCAGGATGAAGAGACGCAGCGTCGCTCGGTGCTCGCTCTGGAGTGCGCGGCCGAGCCGGAGCACGCGGCGCGGTTCGCGCTCTATCGCGATCTCCTGGCGCTGCGCGAAGAGGAGCCGCTGCTCAAGCCCGACGGCGCAACGATGAGCGTTAGCGAAACATCGGGCTGTATTACGCTGCTTCGTCAGTCGAGCCGGGGCGAGAGTCTCGCGGCACTGTTCAACTGCACCGCGGCCGCGCACGATGTGGCGCTGCCGCAGCCGGAGCGCCGCTGGGCGCTTCGCCTAACGCCCGACGCGCCCGGCTACGGCGGCGACGGGTGCTTGAGCGCGAAGTGTGATGCGTGGAGCGTGGAGCGTGAAACGAAGATCCATATGCCGCCGTGGACCGCCGCGGTGTTCGCTAGCCACTCGCCACTAACCACTAGCCACTAGCCCCTTGCGCGTCTGGCCCGGACAACCCTATCCACTCGGTGCAACGTGGGATGGCGAAGGCGTCAACTTCGCCATCTTCTCCGAGAACGCGACCTCTGTCGAGCTGTGCCTCTTCAATCACGAGGACGACGCGACCGAGAGCGGGACGATTACGATCCACGAGCAAACGGACCAGGTGTGGCACTGCTACCTGCCCGACGTGCGCCCCGGGCAGTACTACGGCTACCGTGTTCACGGGCCGTACAGCCCCGAGGAGGGACACCGCTTCAATCCCGCGAAGCTGCTCATCGACCCGTACGCGAAAGCGATCACCGGTCCAATCAAGTGGAGCAACGCCGTCTTCGCGTACAAGGTCGGCTCCCCGAAAGAAGACCTCGAGCCCGATCCCAACAACAGCGCCGGTGGCACTCCGAAGTGCGTCGTCGTCGACAATGCCTTCACCTGGGAGAACGACCAGAGCCCGAAGACCCCTTGGAATCGGACCGTCATCTACGAGTGTCACGTCAAAGGCATGACGGTGAAGCACCCCGAAGTGCCCGAGCATTTACGCGGAACGTATCTTGGGCTCGCCGCCGATGCGATGCTCGACTACTTCATATCGTTAGGCGTGACGGCGGTCGAGCTCCTTCCCGTACATCAGTTCGTCATCGACCGGCATCTGCCCGAGAAAGGCCTAACGAATTACTGGGGCTACAACTCCATCGGCTTCTTCGCGCCCGATGTGCGATACGCGACACGCGGACTCGGCAATCAGGTGTACGAGTTCAAGTCGATGGTGAAGACGTTTCACTCGGCGGGCATCGAGGTCATTCTCGATGTTGTTTATAACCATACGGGAGAAGGCAACCATCTTGGTCCGACACTCTCCCTCAAAGGCATCGACAACAGCGCGTACTACCGTCTCGAGGAGAACAAGCGCTTCTACACGGACTTCACCGGTACGGGCAACAGCCTCAACATGCGGCATCCGCGCACGATCCAGTTGATCATGGATTCGTTGCGCTACTGGGTGACGGAGATGCATGTCGACGGCTTCCGCTTCGACCTAGCGCCCGTGCTCGCGCGCGAGCTGCACGAGGTGGATCGCCTCTCGTCGTTCTTCGACATCATCCATCAGGACCCGACGCTGGCGACGGTGAAGCTCATCGCCGAGCCGTGGGACGTCGGGCCCGGCGGTTATCAGGTTGGTAACTTTCCAATCCGGTGGGCGGAGTGGAACGGAAAGTATCGCGATGCGCTGCGCCGCTACTGGCGCGGCGACAAGGGGATGATTCCCGAGCTGGCGTCGCGGCTCACCGGCTCGAGCGACATCTATCAATGGAGCGGACGCGACGCGTACGCGAGCGTGAACTTCATCGTCGCACACGACGGATTCACGCTGGCGGACCTCGTGAGCTATGAGCAAAAACACAACGAGGCGAACGGCGAGAACAACCAGGACGGCCACAACGACAACCTCAGCCGCAACTGGGGCATCGAGGGACCGACGGACGACAAGCGCATCCTGGATCGTCGCTACCGTGTGATGAAGAGCTTTATCGCATCGCTCGCCTTCTCGCAGGGCACGCCGATGATCTCGCATGGCGACGAGCTCGCGCGAACCCAGCGCGGCAACAACAACGCGTACTCGCAGGACAACGAGGTCACCTGGATTGATTGGCAGAATCTGGACGACCGGCAAAGGGACCTGCTCGCTTTCACACAACGCGTCGTCGCGCTTCGGCAGCTGAATCCCGTTCTTCGCCGCCGGCACTTTTTTCGCGGCCGTGATCCGAACTCAGCCTCCGGCAAAGACGTGATGTGGGTGCGCTCGGATGGCCAGGAGATGCAGCAGCCCGATTGGCAGAACGCCGATAATCATCTGATCGGGATGTTCATCAGCGGCCAGGCGACGGACGAGACAGATGACAGGGGTCGCCCGATACGCGGAGACACTTTATTGCTCATCTTGAATGGCGGCGGCCTCGATTGCCGTTTCACCTTGCCGCACGTGAACGAAGAGGGATTTTGGATGACACTGCTCGACAGCGCGCACTCGGAGTGCCATGGTCCACAGGACGGTGCGTCGTTGATGGTGGCCGCGCACTCACTGGTTTTGCTGCGTCACGGAACGGAACGCCGCATCGGAGGGACACCGCCAGATGGTGATCACGTGACGGTGCCGTCGTCCGACGTGACTCCCGCCTAACGCCGCGCGCCGCCCGAGCGAGGAGATGAGAGATGAACCCCGACCCTAGGGATGACGACAAGGATCCGCGTGAGGCGAAGAGCAGCTCGACGGTCGATCCACCGACGAAGCCCGGCGCCAAGCGGCCATCCCCGCGCGCGAAAACCAAACGCGCGAGCGAGCCGCCTGTCGTCAGTCGAGACGAGCTTCCCCCTCGCGAAGACGCGTCCATGACCGAGAGCGTGGAGAAGCCGCCCAAGCCGACGCCGCCGCGCGGGCGCGGCGAGAGAAAGACCGCATCGCCCGCGGCCCTCTTGCCCAACGCGAGCGACCTCGGTCGCTTGCTCGCCGGCGAGCACTCGCAGCCGCACGACATTCTGGGCGCGCACGCGCTCAACGTCGGCGGCGTGGACGGCGTCGTCGTGCGCGCTTTGATGTCCAACGCGATCGCCGCCGAGGCAGCGCTCGAGGACGGCCGCGTCGTCTCACTCGACGCGACGGCCTCGGGGCTCGCGAACCTCTACAGCGGATTCATTCCCGGCGCGACGCTGCCGCTCCGTTACCGCCTGCGTTTCCATTTCGCCGACGGCGCGGTGTGGGAGCGCGACGATCCCTATCGATTCCTGCCCACGATCGGCGAGATCGATCTGCATCTCTTCGGCGAAGGCACGCATCGGCGGCTGTGGGAACGGCTCGGCGCGCACGTGCGCACCGAGGACGGCGTGCAGGGAGTGAGCTTCGCCGTCTGGGCGCCTAACGCGAGACGCGTCAGCGTCGTCGGTGACTTCTGTGGCTGGGACGGACGCATCTTCCCGATGCGATCGCTGGGCTCGTCTGGGGTGTTCGAGCTCTTCGTCCCCGAGATCAAACCGGACGCGCTTTACAAGTACGAGTTGGTAACCAGTGAAGGGCAGATCCGAATCAAGACGGATCCCTTCGCCTTCAAGCTCGAGCAGTCACCCGGTACCGCGTCGATCGTGCAGGCGGAAGGCACGTATCGATGGAAGGACGAGGACTGGATGACGCGTCGCGGCAACAAGGGACATTGGGACATCCTCCACGAGCCGCTCCTGATCTACGAGGTGCATCTTGGCTCATGGGCCCGGATCCCCGAGCAGGGCCATCGCGCGCTGACCTATCGCGAGATCGCGCCGCGGCTCGCGGCGCACGTGAACCGACTCGGCTTCACGCACGTCGAGCTGCTGCCGATCATGGAGCATCCCTTCTACGGCTCCTGGGGATACCAGGTGAGCGGCTACTACGCACCGACATCTCGTTATGGAACGCCGGACGACTTCCGGTTTTTAGTAGATACTCTCCATCAGCACGGCATCGGCGTCATTCTGGATTGGGTGCCGGCGCACTTCCCCAAGGACGATTACGCCCTCCGTCGTTTTGATGGAACAGCGTTGTTCGAACATGCGGATCCACGCCTCGCCGAGCACCCCGATTGGGGAACGCTGATTTTCAACTATGGGCGAAACGAGGTACGCAACTTCCTTGTCGCGAACGCGCTCTTCTGGCTCGAGGAGTTCCATGCCGATGGCCTGCGTGTCGATGCCGTGGCGTCCATGCTCTATCTCGACTACAGCCGCAAGGCCGGCGAGTGGATGCGCAACCGATTCGGCGGGCGCGAGAACCTCGAGGCGATCGATTTCCTGAAGCAGTTCAACGAGGCGATCGCTTCCGAGGAGAGTGGCTGTTTTACGATTGCGGAAGAATCGACAGCGTGGCCTAACGTGACCAAGCCCACGCAGGAAGGGGGACTCGGCTTCACCTTCAAGTGGAACATGGGGTGGATGCACGACACCCTCGAGTACTTCAGGAAGGACCCGCTGTATCGCTTCCACCATCACGATCAGTTGACGTTCGCGATGATGTACGAATACAGCGAGCATTTCATCATGCCGCTGTCGCACGACGAGGTCGTACACCTCAAGGGCTCGCTGTACAGCAAGATGCCGGGCGACCACTGGCAGAAATTGGCGAATCTCCGGCTGCTCCTCGCGTACATGTTCACGCGGCCGGGGAAGAAGCTGCTGTTCATGGGTACGGAGCTCGCCACACCTAACGAGTGGGACCATGAGAGCAGCCTCGACTGGCACCTCCTTCAGCAGCCCGATCGCGGCGCCTTCCAGGAATACGTAGCCCGCCTCGGTCATCTGTATCAGGAGCAGCCACCGCTCTGGCGCGAGGATCCGAGCTGGGAAGGCTTCTGCTGGGTGGACGTCGCCGATCGCGCGAATTCAGTGATCTCGTACGTGCGCCGCGCCGGCGATCAACACGTCGTCGTCGTCGTCAATCTCACGCCGGTGCCGCGCGCGTCGTATCGCGTCGGCGTCCCTGACCGCGGCACCTATGTGAAGCTGCTCTCGAGCGACGATCGCCAGTGGGGAGGCAGTGGTCACGGAGCGTTCGAGCAGATCACGACCGAACCGTCGGCATTCCACGGCTATGCGCAGTCGGTGGCGCTAACGTTGCCGCCCCTGGGTGCGATCATGATCGCGCCTAGGGGCTAGGGGAATAGGGGAATAGGGAAGCTCTGAAGAATGTCATCCCGAGCGAAGCGAGGGATCTGCTTCAAGGCATAAAAGCAGATTCCTCGTCGCTTCGCTCCTCGGAATGACAATTCTTCAGAACTTCCCTAGGGGAATAGGAGAATCGGATTGTGGTGGAAATTGGAAGTCGTTCTACGGCGCTGCGCCGGTTGGCGGATGCCGTCGGCATCGTGCCGGCGTATCTGGATCAGACGGGCACCGAGTGTCGTGAGACGTCGGAGGAGACGAGCGTCGCGCTGTTGGCGGCGATGGGGATCGACGCGTCGACCGACGCCGCGGCCGATGCGGCGCTGCGCGCGCTACGCACCGAGGAGCGG
>DATEHJ010000018.1:0-8451 GCA_035279645.1 Gemmatimonadaceae bacterium | reverse complement strand
CTTGCGCCAGGACTTCCGCGCCGCGTGGCGCGGCTTTCGGCGGACGCCGGGTTTCGTGGCGGCCGCCGTCATCATTCTCGGACTCGGCATTGGAATGTCGGTGGCCATGTTCACCGTCTTCCGCACCGTCCTCCTTCGGCGATTGCCGGTGATCGATCAGGATCGCGTCGTCGTGATGTGGACCTATCGCGAGCCGGGCATCGAGTACGCCGCGGGCACGAAGGAGCTTGCCGGCTTCCGCCGCGAGACGCGAACGATGCGCGATGTCGCCGGCGTCGCGCACTGGCCGGCCTCGCCGACGCCGATGCTCGACGGCGACCGCTCCATCTCGCTCAATAGATCCCTCGTCACCGGGAATTTCTTCGAGCTGCTCGGCGTGAAGCCAGTGTTGGGTCGCCTGCTTCGACCGAGTGACGACGACGTCGGTTCACTCGATCGCGCCGGAACGGGCGCCTCGAAGGTGATCGTTCTGAGCTACTCCGCATGGCAGGGCAAGTTCGGTGGAGACTCGTCGATCATCGGACGTCACTTGATCGAGCCCTTTACTCGGTGGGATTTCACGATCGTCGGTGTCGCTCCGCCTGGTCTCGACTACCCGGCGGGCGCCGAGTATTGGGGGCCGATTTGGGGAGGATGGGCGGGCGGCGTGTCGACCATCGCCGTCGGGCGGCTGGCGGCGCAGGCGACGCTCCAGACCGCGCGCGATGAGTATTTTCGAGTCGCGAGCCGGCTCGATCCCCAACTCCGCTACCGCGGCGTAAGCGCGAAGACGTTCACAGACACAGTGCTCGGTAACGTCGCGCCGGTGCTGCTGCTGTTGATGATCGCCGTCGGCGTGCTGCTGCTCATCGCCTGTCTCAATGTCGGCAATCTGCTGCTTCTGCGCGCGTCAAGGCGCGCCCGCGAGGTTGCCGTGCGTCGGGCGCTCGGCGCAGGCTATGCCGACATCGTGCGCCAATTGCTCGTCGAGGCACTGCTCCTCGCGACGGCCGGCGGCACGTTCGGCTTCGTACTCGCCGAAGCGTTCCTGCGACTGCTCGTTCTGCTCGCGCCGCCGCAGCTGCCGCGCCTGGATAATGTGCGCCTCAGCGGCGCGCCCATTCTCACGGCGATCGGGCTCACGTCGGCAGCCGTCGTACTCTTCGGACTGACTCCAGCGCTCCTGGGCGCGCGCACGAGTCTCGCCTCACCACTGCGCTTCGACTCGCGCTCCGGTACAGAATCGCGTCGTCGGCGGAGTCTTCGCCAACTCCTCGTCGCGTCGCAGGTCGCGTTGGCGATGGTTATGCTCGCCGGGGCGGCGCTCCTCGCGCGAAGCCTCGAGCGGCTGCAGCGACAGAACCTTGGCTACGTCGCCGATCATCTCGCGATTCTTTCGTTCTCGTACAATGCCCAGCGCCAGGACACGCTGCCCAAGCTGCTCGCGTTAGGTGATCAATTGCTGGCTCGTCTCGCTTCGATGCCCACGGTCACATCGGTGACACCTATTCTGATACCGCCGTTGCTCGGGCCCAACGTTTGGCAATTGCGATTCGCGAGGGACGCGCAGACCGATGCCGAAGCAGCGGCTGAACCGGCGGTTCCGGTGGAAGCAGCCGGACCGGATTTCTTTCGCACCTTTGGAATTCCTATCGTTCGCGGCCGGCCATTCCGCGAAGGCGATAGAGAGGATGCGCCGCTCGTCGCTGTCGTGAGCGAATCGGTTGCGCGCCGATTTTGGCCCGGTGAGGATCCAATCGGCAAGCGTATTCGGTTGCTGCCCATCTACGGCATGACTGGATGGCGCACGATCGTCGGCGTCACACGCGATACCCATCTGAGATCGCTTCGCGAGACGACGCCTACGGTCTACCTGCCCTGGCATCAGTTCACTTGGCAAACTTATTTCGCCGTGCGATCCTCGGGTGACCCTGCCAGGCTGGTCCCGCTCGCGCGACGACTCGCGCGCGAGGTCGATCCGCAGGTCGATCTCTGGGCCGGGCAAACAATGGATCAGCTACTCGCCGAGCCGCTCGCGCAGCCTCGTTTCGGTACAGTGCTGATGTCCAGCTTTGGCCTCTCGGCGCTCGTGCTCGCGGCGATTGGGCTCTTCGGCGTGATGACGTCGATCGTCAGCGATCAAACGCGAGAGATGGGCATTCGCATGGCGCTCGGCGCGATGCCGGGCGATGTGCGACGCGTGGTGCTCAGCCGGGCGCTCGCGCTCACGATCGTAGGCGGGATCGTCGGGCTCGGCGCCGCGATCGCGACATCCCGCCTGTTCGTGAATTTGCTCTTCGAGGTGAGCCCGGTCGATCCGGTCGCGCTGGCCGGCGCGGGCGCGCTATTGATCGGCGTCGGGGCGATCGCCGCATATGTTCCCGCGCGACGCGCGACGCGGATCGATCCGGTCCAGGCGCTCCGCGCGGATTGAGAAGTACGCCGCTCAACGACGTTCACAGGCGGCCGCGGTCGCGCTACCGTTGTCGCATGTCCAATTCGTGGGTTTCTCCGCTCGAGCTCGACCGCGACACCATGCGCGCCATGGCCGCGCGCGTTTCCGATCTCGTCACCGAGCACCTCGCCACTCTTCGCGACCAGCCGGCGCGCACCACGCTCTCGCGCCGTGAGACGAAGCGGATCGTGGCCAACATTGCACCAGCCGCGCCGGAGCAGGGCATCGGCTTCGACCGTGCGCTCACCGAGCTCGCCGACTGCGTGCTCCCGTACCACGCCCGCGAGCCGCACCCGCACTTCCTCGGTTACGTCCCAAGCATTCCGACGTTTCCCTCAGTGCTCGGCGACTGGCTCGCGACGGGCTACAATTTTTTCGCCGGCGTCTGGCCGATCGCCTCCGGACCTAACGAGATCGAGCTCGTCGTCCTCGACTGGTTCCGTCAATGGCTCGGGATGCCGGACGGGACGAGTGGCCTTCTCACCTCCGGCGGATCGACGGCGACGCTGATGGCCGTTGTCGCCGCGCGGCACGCCCGCGTCGGCGACGAGGGGTCGCTCCTGCCGAAGCTCACGATGTACACGTCGACGCAGGCGCACTCCGCTGTCGTCCGCGCGGCATGGATGGCCGGGATCTCGCGCGAGAACGTGCGCGTGTTGCCTACCGACGGCGCGTGGCGACTCCGCGCGTCGAGAGTGAGCGAAGCGATCGCCGCCGATCGCGCGGCTGGCCTCGTGCCCTTTCTCGTCGTCGCGAGTGCGGGGACGACGAGCACTGGCGCGATCGACGAGCTCCCCGGCATCGCCGACGTGTGCACGCGCGAGTCGCTCTGGCTGCACGTCGACGCGGCCTATGGCGCGTTCGCGTTGCTCACGTCGCGCGGACCGGAGTTATTGCGCGGGATCGATCGCGCCGACTCGGTGGTGCTCGATCCGCACAAATGGCTGTTCGTGCCCTTCGAGTGCGGGTGTCTCCTCGCGCGCGATCCGGCCAAGCTCAAGTCGGCCTTTCACATCTTTCCGGAGTTCCTCAAGGACGTCGCGCCGGGGGAAGAAGAGGTCAACTTCGCCGACTACGGCGAGCAGCTTACGCGCTACTCGCGCGCACTCAAGATCTGGCTGCCGGTGCGGACCTTCGGCCTCGCCCCCTTCCGCGCGATGATCGAGCGCGGGATCGCGCTCGGCGAGTACATGGAGCGACTCGTTAGACGCGAGCCGTCGATGGAGGTATTGTCACCGGCGCAGCTCGGGATTTTGTGCTTTCGCGCGCACCCCGAGGGAATGCGCAACGGTCCAGAGCTCGAGGCGCTCAACGAGCGTGTAAACGCTCGGGCCAACGAGAACGGCCGATTCCTTATCTCGTCGACGAAGGTGAACGGCAATTTCTCGCTCCGCGTCTGCACGCATAACTGGCGCACGAGCGAAGCGGATATCGACGAGCTGATGTCGCTTCTCGTGGTGGCGGGAAAAGCAGATCCCTCGCTGCGCTCGGGATGACAGCCCATTGTCATCCCGAGGAGCGAAGGGACGAGGGATCCGCACTTACGCTTTTTTCGCCGGCAGTCCCCGCCCAGAATGATCGGTCGCCCGCTCGCCATCGCGCAGCGCGACGACGCCGTTCACGATCACGGCCTTGATGCCGACGGGGTACTGAAACGCGTCGTCGTACGTCGCCTTGTCCTGGACCGTCGACGGATCGAAGATGACGACGTCGGCGGCCATTCCCGGCGCGAGGCGGCCGCGATCGGTGAGTCCGATCCGCGATGCCGGGAGAGCGCTCATCTTACGGATCGCACTCTCTAACGAGAGTGCTTTCCTCTCGCGCACGTATCTGCCTAACACACGCGGAAAGGTGCCGAGTCCGCGTGGATGGGGATGGCCCTTGTGCGTCGGGCCGTCGAGCGCGTAGGCTCCCCCGTCCGAGCAGACCATACCCTGCGGGTGCGCGAGGATGCGATCGAGGTTGTCTTCGCTCATCGCGAAGCCGACCATACCCACGTTCCCCTTGCCGCGTTGCAGCAGTGCAACGGCGAGTGCGTAGGGCTCCAGCTGTTGAGTCTTTGCGAAACTTCCGACGCGCTTGCCGTCGGCCGCGGCGTCGGCGTAGTTGCTGACGCCCGAGATTTGCACGTTGTCCCAGCCGCCGATCAGCTCGACCTTGGCGACGGTCTCGCGCCGAATCTTCTCTGCCGTCGCTGGATCGTCGAGTCGACGAAGGAAGTCGTCCGTACTGCCGTCGCGACTCCACACCGGAAAGAGATTGCTCAACCCCGTCTGGTAGGCGATGTACGGATAGCGATCAAAGGCAACGTCAATACCCGGTGGGTCCTGGGACTTCTTCGGCGCGGGGATGGGGCGCGTCTTCGCGCTCTTCTTTTTCGTACTCGCCGCTGCCTTTCGAGCGTCGCCTGCCGGCACCGCGGCGATGTCGAGGCTGCCGCGCGCACGATGGACCTGCGCGAAGATCTCGTCCAGCTTGGGCCAGTTACGCGGGCCTTCGGTCTTGAGATGCGAAATCTGCAGCGGACAGCCAGCGCCGGTCGCGACGGCGATCGATTCGTCCACGGCGTCGAGCACGTGGTCGTCCTCGTTCCGCATGTGCGTCGCGTACGGCAATCGTCGCGATGCGAGCGGCTTGCAGAGCGCGATCAGCTCGTCGCGCGTCGCGAATGCGCCCGGCGTGTACTCGAGCCCCGACGACGCCCCACAGGCGCCGTCGACCAGCGCCTGCTCGACGAGCTGCGTCATGCGCGCAGTCTCGTCCGCCGTCGCCGGCCGATTCACGTTCCCAATCACGATGCCGCGCACCGTGCCGAGTCCCACCATCGACGCCACGTTGACGCTCGGTTTCAGCGTCTCGAGCGATTGCCAGAACTGCGGAAAGCCCTGGAACGCATGTCGCCCGTTGTCTTCATCCGGTGTCGTGCCCGTCGGCGCGCGCGACGACCCGTCCTGTCCGACGACGATCGTCGTCACTCCCTGCCTAACGACCGACTCGGCGCGCGGGTCCTCCCAAAGCGAACCGTCGCCGTGCGAGTGGATGTCGATGAAGCCCGGCGCGACCGCCATGCCGCGCGCGTCGATCTCGACGGCGCCCTGATCGGCGAGATGTTTCCCGATCGCGACGACGCGCCCATCCTCGATTGCAACGTCGGCTTCGATCCCCGGGCCACCGAGACCATCGAACACGGTTCCGCCGCGAATCACCAGCGCGTAGCGTCGTCGCCAAGGGAGCACCAGCCGCGGCGATCCCGCCAATGCGGCGAGTGTCGTCCCGGCAGTGAGTACGAACGAGCGTCGAGAGATGGACATAGAGGGGAGGCTGTTGATTGACTCTTACTCGGAGAAAATATTCAACGCGGGACGCGTCTGCGCACCGCTTTCCGTGCCGGTGACCTTACGCACAAATGCGGGCCACCAATCATATTGGTCGTCGCGCGACCGGTACTGCTCCAGCGCGGCCCATGTCTTCTCGTGAATCTCTTTCGCGCGCTCGCGTGCTTCGTCGCTCGAGATTCCTTCGCGCTTGAGCATCCGTCGTCCGATCCGTGCGTGAAGCACTTCGTCGGCCCAGTCATAGTCGTGGAAGTGCGCCGACAGCGCGTCGCCGGCGGCAACCGCCGTCTCGTACTCGTAGCGCTTGCCCGTCTCGCCAGGCATGAGCGATTGCTCAATTGCGTAAAGGATCACCTGTCGCTCGATCGGCGTCGCGTGGAGATTGAGACGTAGCGCAAAGCTCACGTTGAGGGGAATGTCGCGTTTCCAGTCGATGCCGCGTGCCTCGAGCGCTACCGTGCCCATCATCGCGTGTCGCGCTTCGTCCCAGAGTTGGCGCGAGTAGTCGCGATAGAACTCCCACGGCTGATCGGGGCGCTCCGTCATGAACGACGCCATCATCTCCGGGACATCCATCTCCAGCGCGCGCTTGCAGAGGAGAGCAAGATTGCGCTCGTCGGCGGGGACGTCGGGCATGTTGTAGACGATGTGCGGAGCGAACTCGAAGTTGTATTGGCCGTGGAACCGTGCGTCGCGCCGTGGATGGAAGTCATGGCGCCTGACGCCTGGCGCGTGACGCGTGGTATCGCCGCCTTCGGCTGTCGAGTCCCCCGCAATCCCACCAGCAGCGGCTAGGTACGCCCGCACGTCGTCCACTTGCACGCTCGCCCTGTCGCGCCCAGCGTCACGCGCCACGCTCCACGCGATGGCTTCTTCGATGTCGAATAACGCCTGACGGAGAATGCGGCGCGTGGGATAATCGGCGAGGGGATTCGTGCGAGCGATGTGATCGCGATAGGCGTCGGCGAGAGCGGGATAGAGCACACCGTACACGCTGGTGAGCGTGTCGGTTGCGTCCACCTGATCGAGAAAGGTGTCGAGCGCGGAGTCGGGCGGGGCGTCGAGGCTTGGCACCGGGCTCCGCATCTCGGCGATGCGCTTCCGCAGCGAGTCGACATGCTCGGCGCTCTGCCACTGATGGAGCGCGAACGCACACTTCGCCTCCCACAGCGGCTCACTCGTTATGTGCGCGACGAGGATGCCCATGAGCCGCCGCTCCACCCAGTGAAAACGGAGCAGCCGTCGCACGTTGTCATCGACCGAGAAGCCGATGCGCGCCGCGTCCTGATACCTTGCAATGCCCGCGAGCTCTGGCAGGTCCATGTGCGTTGGGACTGTAGTGAGGATCCGGCCACTGGTCCGCGGCCGACCTCATACAAGTGCTTCGATATGCGACTAGACAAGTACCTGTATGGGGCCAGAGTCGGGTCGCCAACGCGACTACGCCTGCTGCTCGGGACTCTCCGGCGACGTCGGATCGATCCCGTCGGCTACGGGGTCTGCGAAGCTCGGCCGCTCGTCGGAGTCCGCACACTCGATGCCGATCTCGCTCCCGCGCGCGAAGCCCTCGCGCGCCGCATCGCGCACCGACTGCCAATCGCCCCCGTCGACGCGCACGTTCAGCCAGCCTCCCTCGAGGTCCTTCTCGATCTCCTCGAACGCCTTGCCGGCAAAGCGCGAATCACCGGAGGCGTCGAAGCCGAATCGAAACGCGTGCTGAGATTGTGAGCGGAACAACCGATCGCCCTTGGTGAAGCCGGGGAGAGACGGATCGTTCTCTCGCGCGTCGCCAGTGCTACTACCGAATTCGTTGTCGTCCATATCGACATCCTCAGCAAGAAGGGTGCAATTTCGGCACGGTGAACTGGAAACGCGCCGACTACCTGTTCCATCGATGGCTAAGCATCGCCATCGGGCTCGTCGTGCTCTCCTGGTTCATCAGCGGCTTCGTGATGCTGTACTACCCCTGGCCCGCGCTCACCGAGTCCGCGCGCCTTCGCTTTGATGCGCCATTCAACCCGCCGGCGAACCTTATCGGTTTCCACCGAGCGGCGGTTCGAGCAGAGGGGTCGGTGACGCGCGCGCGACTCAGCGCTGTCGGTCCGCGATTGGTGTACGCGTTCGATCAGGCAATGGTCGACGCCGTCACCGGGGCAAAGATGACGCCGCTGGACAGCGGTGACGCGGTGGCCATCGCGCGAACTGTCGCGTTACCGCGCGCGAATGTGATCCACGTCTGGCTCGAGCGACACGCCGATCACTACCTCATGTCGGGTGAGTACCGGCGCGACTTTCCAGATTGGGTCGTTCGCTTCGACGATCGGGGCCGGACCGCGGTGTACGTGAGCGAGGCCAGCGGCCACATCACCGGTGTCGTCACGCAGCGCACGCGAATCACGACGTGGCTCGGTAGCGTGCCGCACTGGCTCTATTTTCAGTGGCTGTACGACCGACCTGAAGCATGGTTCTGGACGAATATCATCCTGCCGGGGATTGCCGTGGTCGCGGCGTGCGCCGGCCTCATTCTCGGCGTCGCTCAGCTCTTCTCGAGTCGGCGTGAAGGGAAGCGGCGTCTCACCCCCTATCGAGGCCTCTCGCGCTGGCATCACCTCGCCGGCGCCCTGTGTGGCATCGTCGTTCTGTCCTGGTCATTCAGCGGCCTGCTGTCTGTACTCGGGCCGG
>DATEHJ010000017.1:0-4267 GCA_035279645.1 Gemmatimonadaceae bacterium | reverse complement strand
ACTCAACAGCGTGCAGAGCGCCTCCTCACTCGAGAGCAGCACTCGCCCGAGGCCCCAGCTTGCGTGCAGACGGACGCCGCCGCCGCGCCCTCGGTCCGCCTCGATCGGATAGCCGCGTTCGCGCAGATGATCCAGATCGCGGAAGACGCTGCGCGCGCTCACCGACAGCGCCCGCGCCAGCTCGGCGACCGTAATCCCCGGTCGGTCACGCAGCACCCGCGTGAGCATGTCGAGCCGATCAATACGCGCCATGGATGGCATGAACAGAATGTTACATCAAAGCTGCCAAAATATGGCAGCTTTTCTCGTATCGTGAAGGACGAACAAGGAGGCGCGTATGTCGGAGATCGTCAACGTCCGGAGTTATCACGTGATTGTCGATGCGCCCGCCGAAGCCGTATTCGACTTCGTGCAGGACGTCACCAATCTCCCGCTGTGGGCCGTCCACTTCTGCACCGAGGTCCGCGTCGTCGACGACGGGGCAATGGTGCGGTCGCCGTCCGGCGAGCTGTATTTCGGCACGACGGGCGAGCGAGACGTCGGCGTCGTAGACTGGTGGTGCGGGCCTACGATGCTCACTGCCGAGCGCTGGCCGACACGCGTCGTCGGGCTTCCCGACGGGCGCTCGCTGTACCAGGTGACGGCCATCTTCGGGGATGTCGTGCCCCCGAACGTCGATCAGCTGTTCGCCGAGGAGCTCGAGACGCTGCGGCGCGTGGTGGAGGAGCGTGCGGTGGACGCATGGGATCATGGCGGCCTCAAAGTGAGCGCATGACCGGAGGATCCGACGATGCCATTCACGCCAGCCGCGCTCCGCTATCTCCGGCACCTCGCCGCGCATAACGAGAAGCCGTGGTTCGAGGCTCATCGGGCGGAGTACGAGCAGGACGTACGCGAACCGATGCTCATGCTCATCGAGGAGATGTTGATGCGATTCCGGAAGCTTGCCCTCGAGATCGGCGGTGATCCGAAACGGAGGATGTTCCGCATCAACCGTGACGTTCGTTTCTCCAAGGACAAGTCGCCGTACAAGACTCACGTGCGTGCTGGTTTCATCATCGTGCGGCGAGCCGGTCGGTCGGCGCTGAGGCAAACGAGGGGAGCGCTGGCTTCTATTTCCATCTCGAGCCCGGCGGGAAGTCCCTGGTCGCCGCCGGTGTCTGGATGCCGCCGCGCCCTCAGCTGAACCGTCTTCGTGACGCGATCGCCGCGAAGCCCGCGGTATTCGAGCGTGTGGTGCGGGATCTTCCCAAGCGCTTCGGCGGGATTCACGAGTACTCGGTACTCAAGCGCATGCCGCGTGGTTTCGCCGAAGATCACCCGGCGGCGCGCTGGTTGAAGCATCAATCGTCACGAGCGGTCGGCCGTTCAAGGATACTGACGTGACGAGCCCGAAGCTCGAGCGACTGTTGGCGCGGGAGTTCGAGGCGCTCTTGCCGTTAGTACGATGGGTAAACGGCGCCCTGGGGCTGGCGGGGTAGCGGCCGGAGGGTAGCGGGCGGAGGGGGGAGGGCAGTGTGTGTACCTTTCGTCGATGACCATTCCTGAAATCATCGCGCGCCGCCGCTCCATCAAGAAGTTCACTGCTCGCGCGGTTACGCGCGAGCAGATCGAAACGCTTCTCGACGCCGCGATCCTCGCGCCGAATCATCGGCTCACCCGCCCCTGGCGCTTCTACGTGCTTGGACCAGAGTCTCGTTACACGTATGGGCTTGCCCTCGGCGAACGCAAAGCGCGCAAGCTGCCGGATGCGGACGCCGGTCGCGCGCTGCGTGAAACGGTTGCCGTGGAACATCGCGCTCTGCCTTGCATGATCGCCGTCTCAGTCGTGCAGAACGAGAACCCGGAGACTCGCGAGGAGGACTACGCGGCGGCGATGATGGCGATCGAGAACATCGCTCTCACTGCCGTCGCGCTCGGCCTTGGCACGCACATCAAAACGGGCGGCGTGATGGGCGACGCTGCGTCTCGCGCGGCAGTCGGCGTCGGGCAAGCCGAGCGGATCGTTGCGATCGTGAACGTCGGCGAGCCAGCGGAGGGGCACGCGCAACCAGCAAAGCAGCGCGAGCCTGCGACGACGCTCACGACCTGGCGGCCTTGAGGCGTTGAGCGTGGCGCGTCAGGGGCGACGCCGAAAATCAGAGACTGACGCGGGCGATCGTCGTGCCTGGTGCCGCGAGTGTGTGTAAGGGCAGCTTCAACGCTGCACCCAATTCGTTCGCGAAGGAATTCGCTGCGTCAATTCCCCCGACGAAGATCTCGATGTCAGGCGCACCGTTTCGCCCAATGAGACACACGCTCCCAACGTTGCCGTACGACGCCGAAGCGTTTGGTGGCCGAGTGACGACGACCCGCTCCGTGACCGCGACTTCGCTAAAGTTGCTGACAGGGAATCGGCCGACTGGGACGTGGAGCCTGTAGCGCCACACTTTCACCGCTTGTGTGGTGACCTCAGTCGCTGTCAAACGGCCGCGCGCGCCCGTGCCAATCGAGAGGGGCACCCGTCGGATCATTCGCGAAAGTGCGAGGCCAAATACCAGTGCGACGATTCCGCCGACGAACTGCCCCTTCAGCAGCAAGCCAACGATCATCGCGAGATACACGCCGGCGATGATTAGAAAGATCTTAACGATTTTCACCCAGGTCTCCGCGGTATCGAAGACATAAGGTAGGGAAAGCATAGGTTTCGTCGTCCAGTAGAGATCGGATTCGTCACGGGCGATGCTTCTCTCAGGAATACGCTCGTCGGAGTCCGGAGTAACCAGTCGAGGAGAAACGAAGCGCGCGTGGCTCAGTCAGTGTCATTTGGACCGAAGCAAGAACCCCAGTCTGCCGCCGGCGCTCGCACGCTGCTCGTCTCCAGCTCCATCGGCTCACTCGTCGAGTGGTACGACTTCTTCGTCTTCGCGTCGGCCGCTGCGCTCGTGTTCGACCGCGTGTTCTTTCCCGCCGTCGATCCGCGCACCGGCGTGCTCCTCTCGCTCATGACATACGCCGTCGGTTTCGTTACGCGACCACTCGGCGGCGTGGTGTTCGGTGTCCTCGGCGATCGCTTTGGACGAAAGCGCGTGCTCGTGTGGAGTCTTATGCTGATGGGGGTGGCAACGATGGGCGTTGGGCTGCTGCCCGGCTATGCGAGAATCGGCCTGCTCGCGCCACTCCTGTTGGTGGTGCTCCGACTCATTCAAGGGCTGGCGGTCGGAGGCGAGGTCGGCGGCGCGCTGCTCCTCGTCGCCGAGAGTTTGCCGGCGCCACAACGCGGATTCTGGACCGCGTGGCCGATGATCGGCGGCCCCGCGGGGAATGTGCTGTCCTCGATCGTGCTCGCGTCGCTCGGCGTGTGGGTTGGCGAGACGGCGTTCGCCGCGTGGGGATGGCGAGTGGCGTTCCTCGCTTCGGGGCTTCTGATCGGCGTTGGCATCTGGATGCGAACGCGCGTCGCCGAGTCGCCGATTTATCGAGCATATGCTGCGCGTCGCGTCCGGGCTGCGACGCCGTCACTCTGGCCGACGCTGCTCTCGCACTGGCGAGCAGTGCTCACGGTGCTGCTCGTGAAGGCCGCCGAGAACGCGCTGTTTTATGTGTTCACAACTTTCTATATCGTGTACGTTACGCGGGTCTTGCATCAGCCGCGCACGCTCGCACTGGAGGCCGCGGCGCTCGGCTCGATCGCCGACGTCGTCGCGATCTTTGCCGCGGGATCGCTCTCGGATCGGGTGGGGAGATTGCCCGTAACGATCGTCGGACTGCTTGGCGCGGCGGTGTGGTCGTTCGTTCTCTTTCCGATAACGGCGAGTGGCGCGGTTCCGGCGATCATGACAGCCGCGGCGATCGGTGGAGTCTGCCATGGCGTAATCGTTGGCGGGATGTCGGCGTTCTTCGTCGAGCTGTTTCCGACGAGCGTGCGATACGCGGGCTTCTCGATCGGCTATCAGATCGCGACGGTGTTCACGGGCGCCCTGGCCCCGTTGATTGGCGTTGCGCTGTTGAATGCGTATGGATCGACGCTGCCTGTGTCGCTCTACGCGGCGGCGATGACGGCGCCGGGGCTCATCGCGTTAGGCATGTCGTCCGAGACGCGGGGGCGCGCTCTCGCGTAGCCGCTGGCTAGTGCATCGCGTCGAGAGTCTCGGCAACTAGCAGCTCGGTGCTGAATCCCTCCTCGATCGCGGCCATGGCACAGACCGACACGCCGAGGTCGAGCGCATGGAACGCAGACGCGTTGTAACAGGGGCCACCGCCATTGTGCCCAACGAGCAAGCCCCAC
>DATEHJ010000016.1:0-3445 GCA_035279645.1 Gemmatimonadaceae bacterium | reverse complement strand
TCGGTGACTTTCACCGGCCGGGTAACACCGGCCGCCCTGTCCGCTCGTTGTGCCCTGGGAGGAATCGCGACGTCGCGATTCCTCCCAGGGCACAACGAGCGGACAGGGCGGCCGGTGTTACCCGGCCGGTGAAAGTCACCGATCTACTTGCGCCGGTTCGCCGTTAGGTGCTGAGGTCCGGCATCCAGCACCAGTCGATCGACGGTGCCGCCTTCACCTTCGAAGGTGATCTTGAAATTGCTCCCTCGCAAAACGAAGCGATTCGGGGTCTCGGCAAGCAGCTCATTGATTGCCCCCTGCCCGTTCTGCTGAAGCGTGAGGGCCTTGCCGAGGCGGCCCACCAGGAAGCTCACCTTACCCAAGTCGTACGTGCCGACGTAGCTGTTGAGCAGCTTCTCATCGACCGCGATGCCCTTCTGTTTCGGGCGAGGGACGTAGTTCTCTCCGCGCAACAGCTTGAGGGCGGCGTACACGATTTCTGATTGCGCGGGCGGCGTCGCATCCGGGAGGTAGTCGGAATTGCTCATGTAATAGAGGCCGACGCGGGCGTCGAGATCGCCGATCAGGAACGCGCGTTGGCCGCCGATGGCGCCGCCATGGTGGATCAGCGTGTGGCCGGTGGCGCTGTCATGAACCATCCAGAAGCCAAACCCATAGTCGCCACCAAAGCGGGGCGTGTGCATCTCACGCACCGACTCCTCCGACAGGATCCGCTTGCCGTGGAAGACGCCGCCGTTGAGTTGCGCAGCGAGATAGCGGGCCATGTCTTCAGCGGTCAGATAGATGTCGCCGGCCGGATAGACGTCGAAGTGCACCTGAACCTCCGGCTCCGGCTCGCCAAACGAGCCCCCCGCCTTGTACGGAAGCGCCATCCTCTCGACCATCTCGGGCGAGGGATAGACCGGATGCGGCGTCATCACGCCGAGCGGCTTCAGCACGTTGTCGACCATGTACTTCTCGTACTCGACTCCCGAGATCCTCTGCACGAGAAGGCCCGCCGTCCCGTAGGCGAAATTGTTGTATTCCCACTTTGTCTCGGGCGGACGAACTGAGGTGAGCCTGGAGGTCAGCTCATCGAGAGTTGCCGGCAGCTTCCGGCCCCAGATAGGTTGGGTCTCGGCGCCGCTCTTGAGCCCCGACCAGTGGGACAGGATGTGCGTGAAGGTCACCGGTTTGTCGGGTTGATCGCGCACCTGGCTCTCGCCCAGGTAATGGTTGATCGGATCGTCCAGTTTGAGCTTGCCCTGCTCCGCCAGCTGCATGATCGCGGTTGCGGTGACCGACTTGAATGACGAGCCGGTGCTGTAGAGCGTCTCGGTGGTGGCAGGCGTGCGGGTGCCCATGTTGGTATAGCCGAACGCCGCCTTCCAGACGATCGAGTCGCCGCGCACCAGCGCGATCGACATCGACGGAACGCCATTCTCGGCGAGTGTCTTCTCGATCACGCCGCTCAACACCTTTTTCGTCTTCTCGAGATCGAATTGTCCGTTCTGCGCGATCGCCGCGGATCGCGGTAGAACGAGGAGCACCAAAATGCCGAGCTGGCGAAGCGATCGACGCGTCATTGTTGTTCTGGAGAAGGGCGGGGCTGAGTTGGGGGGCGCGCCAAACTATGGGGCGCCGCGGCCGCCGACAAGCTGCTGGCGGGGCGCTATGAGGCGTCGCCATCTGCCCCGAACTATTGACTCCAACCGAGATGTTGATCGAGGAACGTTGATGGTAGGAACCGTCTGTCTACAAACCCTGCCCGGAAACATGCCAGACCCGAACATCTCGGACTGCTTCGCGGCGCTATGCTACCCGCGTCGCCGCCGTGTCTCCGGACCCTCTGACCTCGAACGAGGATATCGCTTTGCGACCAATCGCCTGTTGCGCGTTCGTGAAACTCACGCTGCTCGCGGCGTCGAGTATGCTCGCGGCGTCTCGTGCCGGTGCGCAGAATGCGACGCTTCACGGCGTTGTCTACGCCGATGCGAATGCGAATGGAGCGCGCGACGCCTCGGAGCTTGGCGTGTTGGGAGTGATCGTTTCCAACCAGCGCGACGTCGTCGTCACCGACTCGCTCGGACGCTTCGAGATTCCGGCCGGCACCACCGGCATCGTGTTCGTCTCGGTGCCCGACGGCTTTCGCTCTAGCGGCGCGTTCTGGCGCGCGACGACGGCGGCGCCCGCGTCCGTTGATTTCGGTCTGGTGCGCCAGGCGCAGACGCGGACGTTCTCCTTCGTGCACGCGTCCGACTCGCACCTCGCCCCGGAGAACGTTGACCGCTTTCGCCGATTCCGTCGGATGACGGACTCGCTGGGCCCGGCGTTCGTCCTGATGGGCGGCGATCTCGTACGCGACGCGATGAGCCAGTCTGAATCGAACGCACGGTCGTACTTCGATCTGTACGCGGCAGAATCGAAGTCCTTTCGCACGCCTGTATGGACGGTACCCGGCAATCACGATCACTACGGCATCATCCGCTCACGGTCGCACGCGGATCCCGCGAATCCGCTCTACAACCGCGGCATGTATCGCCAGTACTTCGGTCCCGATTACTACTCGTTCACCTATGGCGGCGTCCACTTCATCGGGCTCAATACCATCTCGCCTGACGACTCGGCGTACTACGGCGACGTCGACAGCGTGCAGATGGAATGGCTCAAGCGCGATCTCAGCCATGTCCCAGCGACGATGCCCATCGTCACGTTCAACCACATCCCGATGATGTCGAGCTGGACGACGCTGATCGGATACGATGAGGATCCGCTGGTCGCGACCCTCGCGACGGTCCATGGCAAGAAGCAATACCGTCACACCGTCGGCAACGTGCTCGATGTGCTCGAGGCATTGCGTGGCCATCGCTACGTCCTCGCGCTCGGTTCACACATGCACGCGCCTGAACGGTCGTCCTTCGTGAGCGACGGGGTGCAGCTGCGTTCCGAGGTGAGCGCGGCGATCGTGGGCGGGCAGGAGGTCGGTCCGGTGATCATCCCGTCGGGGTTCACGCTGTACACGGTTCGCGACGGGGAGATCGATGCGGGCCAGTTCGTTCGGCTCGATCCGCCGAGCGTGAAGCCGTAGGCAGCTGAGGCGAAGGGCTGGCGCCTCGACGACGCGCCGGCGGGACAGCGCGGTCTTCCGCCACGCGTTGCAACGGGCGTAAACTGTGGACTGTAATCGAGAGGTTGATAGTTGGAACGTTGATAGTAGGAACCGTCTGTGCGGTGTGATCGCGAGCGGGGATTCCTCCGGAGCACTATGACAATGCGGCCATTGACTCCGCGTGGAGCTAGCGTGGGTCGCGATAGCAGGAGCGGGGTTCGGAGGGGCAGCGATGGCGATGCTGTCATTTGCCGACGAGGTCTGACCCTTCCGCACAGGCAAATGGCAGAATCGTCATTGTGCCCCGGAGCGACCCCGCTCCTGCTATCGAGTGCTATTGAGCTCAAAAGAGCAGAT
>DATEHJ010000015.1:0-2657 GCA_035279645.1 Gemmatimonadaceae bacterium | reverse complement strand
GTCGCCTCCGGCGTGCTGGACCGTGTCGGACGCGGACTTTATCGGCTTCCCGAACAGTCGGTGACCGAGCACCACGGAATCGTCCTCGCCAGCGCGGCCATCCCCACGGCCGTGATCTGCCTGATATCGGCCTTGTCCTATCATCGGATAGGGACGCAGGTTCCGCACGAGATATGGATCGCAGTGGAACGGCGCGCCCGTCGACCCTCGGTGAGCTATCCACCGCTAAGGATCATCCGTCCGAGCGGCGAAGGCTATAGCGCGGGCATCCAAACCATCAAGATCGAAGGCCAGCGCGTGCGCGTCTACAACGTCGCCAAGACACTTGCCGACTGCTTCAAGTATCGCAACAAGATCGGACTGGATGTCGCCATCGAGGCGCTGCGTGAAGCCTGGCGAGCGCGACGATTCACCATGGAGGAGCTGGATGGGTATGCGGCGATATGTCGCGTCCAGCGGGTGATGCGACCCTACCTCGAGGCCCTCGTCGGGTAGCTCGATGAGCGAGGGCCTTTCGCGATCGATTCTCGCGCGTCTCGCGAAGCACGCGCGAGCGATCGGCGTCGACCCCAATCTGGTGCTGACGCGCTACGCCGTCGAACGATTTCTCTACCGTCTTTCACGCTCGCAGCACGCCGATCGCTTCGTTCTCAAAGGCGCGCTTCTCTTGCTGGTGTGGCTTGGAGAAGACATCAGGCCGACGCGCGACGCCGACCTTCTGGGGTTTGGCGATTTCTCTGACGACGCGTTGCTCACCGTCTTTCGCGATGTGTCGCACATCGAAGTCGAACCCGACGCGATGGAATATCTGGCTGAAGCCGCGCGCATCGAGCTGATACGTCCTGAAGACGCCTACGGCGGAAGGCGCGTGACGCTCGATGCGCGGATGGGAGACGCCCGACTTCGGGTACAGGTCGACATCGGGATCGGCGACGTGGTAACGCCCGAGCCCACCTGGATCGATTATCCCAGTCTTCTCGATATGCCGAAGCCACGCCTCCGTGCCTACACGGCTGAGTCCGTGATCGCCGAGAAGGTGCATGCCATGGTGGTGCTTGGACTACGCAATAGCCGCTTGCGAGACTTCTTCGATATCGACGCTCTCGCGCAACGAACGGCCTTCGACGGAGCCGCTCTTACCGCGGCCATCTTGGCTACCTTCGAACAGCGCCGGACTCCAATACCTTCTGCACTACCCGCTGCGCTGATGTCCGCCTTCTACGACGACGCGGACAAGAGGGCCCAATGGCGCGCGTTTCAACGAAAGATCGGCTCCGGGCGAGCGGGCAAGCCCCTTCCAGAGATCATCTCGCGCATATCGGAGTTCGTCGGGCCGCCGCTTGCGGCTTGTGCGCGCGGCGAGGCATTCACTTTGTCGTGGCCGTCGGGCGGTCCATGGTCTACTGGAGTCTAATGTGCGCCGGACGAGGCCGGAAACGTCGGAACGCTACTCACGCGCCCGGACGGCGCCTGCACATTGAGTGTGCTCGCATGGACTCTGACGCGACAGTTCGCTTTCCGGCCAATTGGACAGGCAGTGGTGCGTTTGACGCAGCATTGGCGGCAGCCAACATGTCGCCGCACACCAACGCGCGCCATGCGGCGTGTTTCGTCGTGCCTTCGGGCTGCTTCTTTATGGTCGATGCAACGGTGAAGCCACTGTCGTGTGCCAATTAACTCTGCTGCATCCCATTCCTCGGCGTCGCGGTACCGGCGGAACGTTTCGCTGACGTAGTTGCATGAAGCACAACGATAACCGATTGAAGAGTAAAGAGCACTTGTTGTGTGTCGCGCCGATGATGGACTGGTCGGATCGCCACTGCCGCTATTTCTTTCGCCTGCTCTCGCGGCGCGCGCGGCTGTACACCGAGATGGTGACCACCGGCGCGCTGCAGTTCGGCAACGCGCCGCGGCATCTCGATTTCGATCCGGCCGAGCATCCGGTGGCGCTGCAGCTCGGCGGCAGCGATCCGGCCGCGCTGGCGCACTGCGCGCGGCTGGGCGAGGCCTGGGGCTACGACGAGATCAACCTGAACGTCGGGTGTCCGAGCGAGCGGGTGGTGACCGGCAGCTTCGGCGCCTGCCTGATGGCCGAGCCCGGCCTGGTCGCCGACTGCGTGGCGGCGATGCGCGACGCGGTCAGCCTGCCGGTGACGGTCAAGCACCGCACCGGCCTCGACGCGATCGAGGATTATTCGTTCCTGCGCGACTTCGTCGGCACCGTCGCCGCCGCCGGGGCGAGCGCGTTCATCGTCCACGCCAGGAACGCGATTCTGAAGGGACTGTCGCCAAAGGAGAATCGCGAGATTCCGCCGCTCAAGTACGACTTCGTGCACCGTGCCAAGCGCGACTTCCCCGATGTAACGATCGTCATCAACGGCGGTATCGTCACGCTCGACGACATCGAGCGCGAGCTGGCGCTGGTCGACGGCGTGATGCTCGGACGCGCGGCTTATCACCATCCGTATCTGCTCGCCGAGGCCGACGCGCATTGTCTGGGCGCCGGCGCGCGGCGCCGCTCGCGCGGGGAAATCGTCGAAGCGTTGCTGCCTTACGTAGAATCGCAGCTTGCGCGCGGCGTGCACCTGCGGGCGATTACGCGCCACATCCTCGGCCTGTATCACGGCGCGCCGGGAGCGCGCACGTGGCGTCGCATG
>DATEHJ010000014.1:0-7209 GCA_035279645.1 Gemmatimonadaceae bacterium | reverse complement strand
GACGCGCCGAGCTGCACGACGACCAGCGCGTCGCGGCCGAGCGAGCGCCCCACACGCGAGCGGCCCGCCGCGCCGAGCACGGCGTTGAGCTGCTGGCGCGTTGCGCGCCACGCGGGAGCGAGCCCGAACGCGAGGGTCGTCAGCGCCGCGACGCCCGCGGTAAACAGTAGCGCTCTCTGATCCACGACCTGCGGCAGCGGCGGCAGCGGCAACATGCTCGGCAGGAGCGCGGCGCCCGCGATCGCGACCCCAGCCGCGGCCAGGCCGCCTAACGCAGCGAGGAGCAGGCTTTCAGTGAGGAGTTGTTGGGCGAGGCGGCCGCGTGTCGCGCCGAGCGACAGGCGCACCGCGATCTCGTGGGAGCGATTCGCGGCGCGCGCGAGCAGGAGATTCGCGACGTTGGCGCAGGCAATGAGCAGCACCGTGCCGGTGATGGCGAGGAACCAGAGGGAGACCGGCGTCGACCGGCCGCGTCCACCGCCGCGCCCTGCCGTGTTCCCCGCGCCCTCGACTCTCGTTAGGCCGACGCGCCGCGGGGGCGGTGGTCCGGCCCGACCGCCAGGCCCGTTGCCCGGGCCGCCCATCTCCACACGCACTTCTCCGCTCGGCACGCCACCGGCCGGCCCGAGCCCGGTCGGTGGCAGGTCGGTGCCCTCGTCGCGCGCGGCCAGCAGCGCCGCCTGTATCGAGGACTGCGCCTGCTCGAGCGACACGTTAGGCGCCAGACGGCCCACGACGTAGAGCCACGACGCGAAGCGCGACCGCACCATCCGCGCATCGTAGCCGATGTCGGCCGCCGTCCCGAGAGGTACGAACAGCGCCGGCGCGCCGGCGTCGATCCCTGAGAAGCGCTTCGGCGCGACGCCGATGATCGTGAACGAGCGGCCGTTGAGCACAACCGTTTGGCCGATCGCGCGTGGATCGCCCGAGTAAGCGCGCTCGAAGTACTCCCAACTCAGCACGGCAACCGATTGGGCGGCGCTCTCGTGATCGTCGTCCGTGGTGATCAGGCGACCCGCGGCGGCGCGCGTGCCGAGCGTCGCGAAGTAGTCGCCAGAGGTCAGCATCACCGATTCGGTTCGCGCTTGATCGCCCGGTCCGACCTCGACGCTCGTGCGCGCGAACGCCGCCGTGTGCGCGAAGCCCCGCGCGCGGTCGCGCACGTTGACAAAGTCGGGATACGACAGCACGCCGACCATTTGCGGCGTGCCGTTCTGTGTCCGTTGCTCGAGCTCGACGCGCATCAACCTCGCCGGATCGGAGACGGAGGCCGGTGGCCGGAACAACAGCGCGTCGACGATGCCGAACATCACCGTGTTCGCGCCGATGCCGATTGCAAGCGTGAGCACCGCGACCAGTGTGAAGCCCGGGGATCGGCGAAGGCTCCGAGCGCCGTAGCGAAGATCCTGAGTAAAGGCGTGCATGGTGGGGGATGTTAGAAACATCGCAATTGAAAACAACTACAGGACTGAGCCGAATGCGCGACTGACAGCAGAAGCGCTTCTGCTGTCAGTTGCGCCGTCGTGCTTTTTCTGTCACGTGGCCGACCTCAAAGGGTTGCCCGTCGCTGATATCTTCGCCGATGCACAGTCCACTCAACACGCGCTTCGACGTAAATCGCGAGGCCGACACCGAGGGCCGCGGTGAGCGCGTCGATCGCCGAGCGGCGGCGCCGCCAGGTGAGCACTCCGGTGGCCGCGGCAAGTGGTATCCCGATCGGGAGCACGCGCCCCTGCCAAACGAACGCATCGCGTCCGTGCACTTGGCGCGCTACGGCGCGCGCGCCGGCGTGGAGCGCGCGTCGCGACGGTGCGGGACGCAGCGCGGAGCGCCGGATTCGCCGCGGGATCGGTCGCGTCATTGCTGAGGCGTCGTCGAGGGTATGGTACCCTTCGACGCTGGGAGTCCATTCCGTCATGTAGTGCCTCCGGCAGATGAATACGCCACCCGGCGTGCCAGAAGAGTGCCGCAAGGTTCAAGGCTGTCGCCGTCGGACCGTCCCGAATATGTTGGTGCGCCGGTCGAGCCACCATTGACCCGAGGTAACGTGGGCAAGCTCCTCGTCCTCATGATCACGGCGTTCGTGGACATGGTGGGCTTTGCCATGGTGCTCCCCTTGCTGCCGTTCTACGCGGCGAGCATGGGCGCGACGGGGTTCATCGTCGGGCTGCTCATCTCCGCGTTTTCGGTCGCTCAGCTCGTGAGCGCGCCCACGTGGGGACGCGTGTCCGATCACTTCGGCCGCCGGCCGGCGGTGATTTCAGGTTTACTCATCTCGGCGATCGCCTACGCAGTGTTCGGCCTCGCGGGGACGCTGTGGATCCTGTTGATCTCTCGCGTCGTGCAGGGCGTCGGGGGCGGCACCGTCGGCGTGCTGCAGGCGTACGTCGCCGACGCGAGCCGCCCCGAGGATCGCGCGAAGGGACTCGGTTGGCTTTCGGCGGCGACGAGCGCGGGCGCTGTGATCGGCCCCGCGTTCGGTTCGCTCTTCGTGCAGTGGTGGGGTCATCGAGGCCCGGGCTTCGGCGCCGCAGGGTTCTGCGTCTTGAGCTCGCTCTTCGCCTGGAAATACCTGCGCGAATCGTCGGCGCTGCGGCAGACGACGGAGCACAGCTTGCCAGTTCAGTCGTTAGGCGGCGAGGGGAGCGCCCTCGGTCGCGTCCTCACGCATCCCGGCGATCCCGCGCCCCGCCTCATTTGGATCTACACCATCGCCATCGGCGGCTTCTATGGCACGGCGCCCCTGCTCTCCTTGCTCTTCGCCGACCGGCTCAACGTGACGGAGCGAAACGTCGGCTATTTCATCATGTACTTCGGTGCGATGGGAGTGCTCGTACGAGCAGGTATCCTTGGCGTTGCGGTGAAAAAGCTCGGTGAAGCACGTCTCGCGCGCTTGGGGCTCGTGCTGCTCGCCGCGGGACTCGGCCTCATCGCCGTCGCGCACTCGTACCTAACGACGATCATCGCGATTACCTTGATGCCCCTCGGCACGGCTTTCCTGTTCCCTTGCATCACGGCGCTGTTGTCGCGCGTCGTGCCGAGCAAGGAGCGTGGGCTGCACATGGGCGTGCAGCAGACGTACGGCGGCGTGTCGCGAGTTGCCTTCCCCGTCATGGCGGGATTCCTGATGGACCGCTTCGGCTCAGGGTCGCCGTACGCGGTCGCGGCCGTGCTCGTCGCGGCGACGCTCTTCATCACCGCGCCCCTCGAGGACTACATGGGAGCGAGGACGCCCGCGAAGACGCAGCCCGAGCTGGAGACCTGAGGCTCGGTTCTCAGTCTTCGGAACCGAAGGTGATGTCGGTGTCGATCGGCTTCCCGTGGCGCCAAACACCCTCACCGGCACGCGGCGGCATCACGACCTCGAAGCGGACCTCGAGCGGTTGCGGCTCGTCCGCGAACGTAGGTCGCAGATTCTCGAGCACGCTCGTGTAGGCGTCGACGTGATTCTCGGCCGTCACGAGTCCGACGTGGATCGGGTGCGCGAACCGCTGCATCTCGAGCGCGCCCGGTACCTTCTCGGCTACATAATAGATGTAGGTCTGCATTTGGTTCGTTGAGGGATGCGTAACGTGGACCTGACGCGCGTGTCCGTGAAAGGCAACGGATCTTATCACTTTTTACGTCGAGTGCCACGTCGGAAAATCCCGTTCGCCCCTTCCTGCTCTCGTAGGACCAGGCCAAATGATAGCGTGCTGGCGAGATCGGACTACTCCTCTCGCCAGCCCGCCCATGCGAATCCGTGAATTCGTCCTCGTCGGCGCCGTCGCCGGTGCGCCCGCTGCTCTCTCGGCGCAGCTGCCGGCGAAGTTCGAGAACCTCCAGTATTTCCCGAAGGACATTGCACGCGACACACTCGTCAACGTCATGCGCGGTTTTTCGTTCGCGCTGGGTGTGCGATGCCAGTACTGCCACGCGGGCGGCGATGGCGTCTCCTTCAAGGACGTCGAGTTCAAGTCCGACGACAAGCCGACGAAGCGTAAAGCGCGCTACATGCTGCGAATGGCGGATACGATCAACGATCGTTTGCTCGCGGCCCTTCCCGACAGAAGCGCGCCACCGGTGCGCATCTCGTGTGTCACCTGCCACCACGGTCTCTCGAAGCCGGCGACTCTCGCGTCGACGCTGACGGCCACGATCGAATCGAAAGGCACCGACTCGGCGATCGCACAGTACCGACGCCTGCGAGAGAACACGATGACGCAGGGTACGTTCGACTTCGGCCAGTGGTCGATGAACGAGCTTGCGAGAACACTCAGCGAGCGCGGGAAGACCGCCGAGGCGATCGCGATGCTCGAGCTGAATCAGGAGTTCTATCCGCAGTCGGCAGAGATCGATTTCATGATCGCGGAGCTGCATCGTCAGCGCGGCGAGAAGGATCAAGCGCTCGCGCGCTACCGCTCTACCCTCCTCAAAGATCCTAACAACGCGCGCGCCAAGCAACGCCTGGCAGACATGGGAGCATCGCCGACCTAACCATTCGCGTAAGGCCGAACGCCTCTAAGATTAAGGATTTCTAATAAATGTGTAGTTACTAACCGGCCGACGGACGGCACGACCGCTCTTGCCCCGGATGAGGGTCCAGCGTTAGGATAGTGCGTTCGATCGTCATGGACTGCGGAGTCGCCATCTGACGATGGTTGGAGACAACGGCGGCTCTGCCTAACGGGACAAGTCGAGCATGCGCTCGCTATTTGCCGTCGCGGCTGGCGCGCGGTTTGGACGCGCCCTTGTTTGGCCATTCGCGATCTTCGCTGCGAATGCCTGCAGTGACATTGCGGCTCCGCGCATAAGACCGAGCCCAAGCGCGCCAGCGGTTCGAGATGACTGCAACACGCTGTTTCAGGATTGCGGTGATCCCTGGTACGCTCCTCCGAGCCCACCTCCTGGGCTAAGTATCGGGTATGATTGGAATCAATGCGCCGTCGCGCCGGCCGCCGACAATGATCTCGATGGGGTGGACGACAATTGCGAGTTTGCCGTTGCACGAGCCTTCGCGCCGCTCCTCAAGGTGAACCCCAACGAGTGCGATTGGGACGGGGGGCTCAATCGAATTGGCGGCGAGTATTACTTCGCCGTTCAGCGCAACGATGAATACGGACCGCGTCTTCGGATCGCGTACATGCCTGCGTATTACAAGGACTGCGGCGGGCCCGAGCCGCACAAAGGTGATTCTGAATTCATTCTCGAAGACGTGAGCTTTGAATCAAACACCGTTGGAGGCGCCTGGCAGCTGCGGAACGTCTTCACGTCGGCGCACTGCGGCACGGACTTCCTAGGAGTCGCGACCGATCCGAACTGTCAGTGGTGGGATCCAGGTCAGTTCGCGCATGTCGACGATCCAACATACGGCGCACCAGTGATTTGGGTCTCGTACGGCAAGCACGCCAATTACAGATCCGCGCAGGCATGCAATACGAGCAACAATGTTGTCGTAGTGGATCTCTGCTTGTTCGGTTACGCCGATCGGCGCTTTCCCGTTCTCTATTCTTGGCAGAACATCGGAAGCGCTAAGAAGCCACAGGCAGGGTTGTACCTTCCGCCTCGCTGGGGTAGCGCGTACGCCACGCCAGGAACAGCGGAGTCGTTTTGGGACGCGTTCTCATGGTTCAACGGCTGGAACCCGCGAACGGTGCCTAACGTCGAAGGATCGACTCCTTACGGTCAGATCCTCGCTGGATACGCGCACTTTTGGACTCCAGTCGTGACCCCCAACCCATGCGATCAAAACCCGTACTACGTCACTTGCTAGTGGGTTGACCTGGGGTACTCCTGAGCCTGTTGGTTTCGGGAAACGTTCTCGATTGACGACGTTTCAGTTGAGTCACATCTTGGCGACGCGTTCGGGAGATCGGTCAACACCCGGACGTGATGGTCTTCGGTGGGACGCCATCCGAAGACAGCTCGGCGGTAGTTCGGCACTGGCCGAGATGGTTGTGAGGTCGCTGGACACAACTAATAGCTCTCCGTACAAGGGCACCTGAGTCGGGACCGTACGACAAGGGAAAGGGAAGTCGATCAGGCCACGCACGCCGTGGCGCCGAGTCAATCGATCGAATCCCGCCAGCGGAAGAAGCCCCGCGATAATCGGCGTGCCGATGTCGCGGGGTTTCGATTTTTCGGGGCTTAAGGGCTAGGGCCCGAGGGCTTCGCGGCGTAGGTTGCTCACGCAATGGCTCCAACGAACTCTACCGCGCGCGCGTTGATTCTCGCGAATCCGCGCGCGCGACGTGCTGGTGGGCCCCACTGGCGCAAGGCGGCCGTCGCCGAACTGTCTCGTCGTTATGCAACCGACGTCGAGGTGCCGCGCAGCGCGCGCGACACGACCAGTCTCGCTCGCGCGGCCGCGGCGGCTGGAGTGGCGGTCGTCGTCGCTGGCGGCGGCGACGGGACGATCAATGCCGTCGCGGAGGGGCTGGCCGGCACGTCGACGGCGTTAGGTATTCTACCCCTCGGCACCGCGAACGACCTCGCGCGCGAATATCGCGTTCCCACGTCCCTCGAGGCGGCAGCGCGACGCATCGTCGAGGGTGAGGCGCACGCGGTGGACCTCGTACAGATTGGTGACCGCGTGTTTTGCGGTGTCGGCGGCCTGGCGCTCGTCGCGCGCGCGGCGCTCGCGGTGACGCACTTCAAGGGGCGATCGGCCGTCGCGCGTCGCGTCGCCGACTTCCTCGGGCGACACGTCTATCGTCTCTCGGCGGCGGCGGCGCTCCTCGCGCGGTGGCGACTCGACGACACGGTGCGGATAGCGTACCGCGAGCCGGAGAGCGGGATGCGCAAGATGCTCGATACGCGTGCGTCGGCAGTATTCGTCACGAATCATCGCACGTTAGGCGGCGGGCTTGTCCTGCCGATTGACTCCAGTCCGTCGGACGGAGTCATGGAGATCCTCTACGCGCCGGCTCGTTCGCGACATTCGTTGATGCTCAACTTCGCGCGGCTGAGCACGGGAGCGTCAATCCCGCCTGGCGTACTCCTGCCCCTTCGGGCCAACGAGGCGACGATCACGACCGGCAACGACGATGCGTTCGTCGCCGACGGTGAGCTACTCGCGGAAGGGAGGAAGTTCGAGCTGAGAGTGCTGCCGAAGGCACTCCGTATTATCGTCGGGTCTTCCGGCTTTGCAGTGGGTGAGGAATGATCATCGGAACGGACGGAGCGATGAGCCGTCAAGATGTCGCGGTCAGCAGACTGCGGTGACCCGTC
>DATEHJ010000013.1:0-16130 GCA_035279645.1 Gemmatimonadaceae bacterium | reverse complement strand
CTTCCGAGGTTGGCGGTTGGTCCAAGGTAAACGACCCCGCCGCCTCGTCCAGCGACTGATGTCAGTTTTCAGTTTTGAGATCTCAGTCTGGGTTTCGGTTCATCACTCGAGACTGAGACTCGTGATGTGAGACGTGAGATCCTTCCTTTTCTGTGCGCCGCGCGCGCATCTCACCCGCAACGGCGAGTCCAGACGCGAGACGCGGAGATGCGAGGCGCGCGACGTGAGACCAAGCCACGGTCTCACGTCTGGCATCACGAGTCTCCGTGTCTCGATTCTGGACTCGCCGAGACCGGGTGAGATGCGTGATCGCCAAGGCGAGAAGGACCGATCTCAGAACTCAGCTCTGAGATCTCAGTCTCGGTTTCGCCTCATCACTCGAGACTGAGACTCGTGATGTGAGACGTGAGATCCTTCCTTTTCCGTGCGCCGCGCGCGCATCTCACCCGCGACAGCGAGTCCAGACGCGAGACGCGGAGATGCGAGGCACGCGACGTGAGACCAAGTCACGGGTCTTACGTCTGGCGCCGCGAGCCTCGGCGTTCTCTGGACTCGCCGAGGCTGGGTGAGAGAAGCGCCCCGACGAAGTCGCGCACCGATCCGATGCGGTCGACCGTCCATCCCCTCCGACGTGCATGCGCGATCACGTAATCCATCTGTGCCGGACCGGCGGGCCATGCATACGCCCAGCGCAGAGCGGGCACATACAGCACGGCGGTGCCGGGATAGTCCGGAAGATCGATCGTTTCGACGAGCAAGGAGTCACTGCCGACACGAATCCAGCGGTCACCCTTCACGCTCTGAAGTGCATTTCCCTTCTGTCCCCAACCACGGAGTGCTGCATCGGCGAAGGGAAAGGCAGCGCCCGTGACCCACGTCGCCGTCGACTGCTTCGCGAGCCACGCGACGCCACCTGCGCCTGTGGGCGCGGTGATCAGCGCGGCGCCGAGCATGGTCGTTGGCTCCGCGCGGCGAAGGAATGCCGCACTCCGCTCGATGGAGACAGGCGCCGTTCCCGCTTCGATCATCAGCCAGCGTCCGCCAATCTTCACAGCGCCAGCGGGTGACCCTGGCGTGCCGAATACCGCGAATCCCGTCGCGGCGATGTGGGCCGAGTCCATGGGGAGATCGAACATCGGCCGTCGCGCCGTGGCGAGGAACGCGGTGCGCAGCGAGTCCGTTATACCTAACGAGTCAGCGGGGATAGCCGGATTTACCTGAACGGAGATCGTCGTCATGCGCTTGTAAGGCCGGCCAACTCGGCGGACGTCGAGCTGCATCGGGAGGAGGATCCCCGCGGCCGCGATCTTCTGCCAGCGCGAATACACGATCTCGACGTCCATCGCTCCCCACGGCGCGAGGCCGAAGTCGTTAGGCTGGCCGGCCCGGAAGCGGGCGAATGCCGGCAGGCCGTCACTACGGCGAAAGTAGAGCGTCGGCGTGAACTTGCCGATCGTTGCGACAACCCGCGCGAAGCGTTCGCCACCGACCGTGGTGTCGGCAAGCAACCGCGCGTCCGCTGCCTCGCGTGCCAGTCTCACCACGCGCTCGGGTGCAAAAGTGAACACTTCGTCGCGCTCATCCACGTACGCGATGTTCTGCGTCCGCCAGCGCCCATTCATGGACATCGCGGCGACGGTGTCGGTCACCAGATCTACGACCTCGGCAGTGCCGTTAGGCGAGTAAAAGCGACGTGAGTATCGCCAGGCGGGAATCGTGTAGTCGCGGAGCTCGGTACTCAGCTCGTAACTCAAGATCACGGGCGCGCGGCGCGGCTGGAAATCCATCCGCTGCCACTCGGTCATGACCTCCAATCGCATACGCTCCACGCCGCGGAGCGCGGAAACTCCGCCCATATGCGCGAGGGCGGTGTCGAGAATGGCCTGCGCTGATGGGTCAGCGGGGGCCGGGCCACTTAGCAGAAGCGCGAGAACGCCGGTGAGAAACAAGGTCGACATGGTCGGGGCAAGTGTGATCGTCGTCGATCACACTACGCCGCAGGCCGTCAACCGGCAGTGCCTCTGTCGTAAGCGGCCGAGTTGATGTCGCGAGTGGTCAGGCGCTCGAGCTCCCCGCGCCGACGCCGGCTCACCGGCACGGCCGCTCCGTTGCGCAGCTCGAGGACGACGCGGCCGCCGACGCGACGCATCGCGACAACGGCTCCGACGGGCACGATGAACGATCGGTGGACGCGAATGAAGAGCTCTGGCGCGAGGCACCGCTCGAGCTCATCGAGTGGCGTCCGGACGAGATAGCGTCGGCCGCTCGCGTGGACGGCGGCGTACACATCGTCGGCCGCGATCAGCTCCACCACTTCCGTTGGAATGATGACGTCCCGATCGCCGACGCGTGCAATGAGCCGATCCACGTATCGCGGCGTGCTGAGCATCGCGCGATATCGTGCCGCGTCGGCGTCGGCGGCCAGACGTCCACGGACGCGACTGAGCGCAACATCGACGCGCGCCTGCGTCACGGGCTTTAGCAAATAGTCAACGGCGCCGCGCTCGAAGGCGGGGACGCCAAATTCCTCGTGTGCCGTGACGAAGACGACCAGGGGGCGCGCGCCGGTGACGAGCCTCGCCGCATCCATCCCCGACAGCTCGGGCATGCGGACATCGAGGAGCAGGACGTCGACGTCGCGCTGCGCCAGCACGTCGCGCACGTCGGCGCCATCGGCACACTCGCCGACGATCTCCACGTCGCCGTGCACGCCGAGTAGCTGCGCGAGCGCTCGCCGCGCTAGTGGCTCGTCATCGGCGATGAGGACGCGCATCGGTTGCCTAACGGTGAGCGAGTGTCGGAACGTCCGTCGACGCCGGCGCGGCGCGCGAACGCAGCGGCACCGTTACCTCGACCGCGACACCGACGCCGTCGTCGTTAGGTCCGACGCACAGCGAGGCAGCTTCGCCATAGAGGTGCGTGAGGTGCGAGCGCACATTGGCGAGCCCGACTCCGGTATCAGCGGTGCCGTCCCACCCCTGCGCGAGGCCAACGCCGTCGTCGCGCACCGACAGGTGCAGTGTCCCATTGTTTTGCGTTGCCGCGATGGCGATGGTGCCGCCGCGGCGCCGATCCAGAATGCCGTGCTTGATCGCGTTCTCCACGAAGGGCTGCAGCACGAAGACTGGCACAGCGCTGTCGAGGAGCGACGGCGGCACGTCGAACGTCACACGAAGACGGTCGCCGAAGCGAAGCTGTTCCATCTCGAGGTAGCGTCGCGTGAAGGCAACCTCCTCGGCGAGCGCGACCTCGTGCGATGAACCCTCGTTCAGCGTCGCGCGCAGCATGTCGCCGAGGAGCGCGAGCGCGGCCACCGCCCGATCGTTCTCCCGATCGCGGACGAGCGCCATGATCGCGTTCAGGCTGTTGAAGAGAAAATGCGGCCGTAGCTGCATCCGCAACGACGCCAGCTGTGCCTCACTGAGCTGGCGCGCGAGTCGAGCAGCGTCGCGCTCTCGGATGCGCAGGCGCGCCCGATCGGTGAGGCTGTAGACGATGCCGACCACCGCCGCGTACACCAACACCGTGAAGGGGAGACCGGACACGAACCAGTTGCGCAGGGAGACGAGAAATCCGCTCGGCCCTGGCCGCAGCGTGATGCCGAGTACGGCCCACATCGCGGACGCGGCGAGAGCCACGATCATGCAGCAGCACACGTGCAGCGCGATGTTGCGCCAGCGGAGCGGGCGCACCAGCGGAGCACGCGTCGCGAGCAGCGCGATGACGGGCGTGAAGGCCGCCCAGACGTACCACCCGGGCGCTTCGGTCGCGAACGCGCGCCACAACTCGATTGGTCGGCCGCCCAGCCGAGCGAACATCACCGTCTCGAGCGTTGCGAGCAGCGCCGGCACCGTCCACGCGGCAACAACGAGCCACGCCGAGCGAGAAGATGAGACCACCTCGACCGGATGCCTAACGGCTGCCACGATCAATTACCGCCCATTCGACGCCGCCACGCGATTCACGTTCCGCTCCGGTGGCTCGACGCCCATGAGATGGTGGACGAAGAAATCGTTTCGCTTCCGCTCGCCGTACGGACCGCCATTGGTGTGGCCGGCGCCCGGAATCACGAGCAGGTCGAACATCTTCCCCGCCTTGATGAGTGCATTCACAACTTGGAATGTCGAAGACGGATCGACGTTCATATCCATCTCGCCAACGACGAGAAGCAGCTGCCCCTGGAGACGATACGCATTGTCGACATTGGATGAGGCCGCGTAGTGCGGCCCCAGCTCGCCCATCCATTGCTCGTTCCACCAGATCTTGTCCATCCGATTGTCGTGGCACCCCGCCGCCGACACTGCCACCCTGTAGAAATCGGGATGGAAGAGCAGCGCTCCCATCGAGTTCTGACCTCCTGCCGACGTGCCGTAGATCCCGACGCGCGAGACGTCATAGTACGGATACTTCGCCGCTACCGCTTTGTGCCAAAGGATGCGATCGGGGAAGCCGGCGTCGCCGAGATTCTTCCATGCGACGTCGTGAAATGCCTTCGAACGGTTCGAGGTGCCCATTCCGTCGATCTGCACGACGATGAATCCCAACTCCGCAAGTGACTGCATCCCCAGCTGCGTGCTGAAAGTCTTCGGTACGAATGAGCCCTGCGGACCGGCATAGATGTTCTCGATGACCGGATACTTCTTCGTGGAGTCGAAGCTCGTCGGGCGGATGATGACGCCCCAGATGTCCGTCTTGCCATCGCGTCCCTTGGCGACGAACACCTCCGGCGGTCGCCATCCCGTCGCCAAGAGCGCGCTGTCGTTCCCGTGCTCCAAATCGGCGAGCACTCTCCCATCGCTCGCCCGGCGGAGCAGAAGCACCGGCGGGAGATCGACGCGTGACGAGAGGTCCGTGAAGTAGCGATGGTCCGGCGAATACGAGACGCTGTGATTCGCGTCGCCGTCGGTGAGCGCTGTCAGGCCGGTGCCGTCGAAGTTGATCCGATAGGCGTTCACGAAATACGGATCTTTCCCCGGATACATCCCGCTCGCCGTGAACCAGATCTTGCGCCCCGTGGTGTCCACCCAATCGACTCCGCGCACGACCCACGGGCCTTTGGTGATCTGATTCTTCACTTTCCCGGTTTTCCCGTCGTACAAGTAGAGGTGGTTCCATCCGTCTCGCTCCGACATCCAGATGATTTCTTTGCCGTCGGCGATGTCGTAGCGAAACTTTTTGGCCGAGTACTCGAAGAAGGTCGGCATCCGCTCGTTGATCACCGCGCGCGTCTTGCCGGTGGCAGCGTCGATCTCGATGACGCGATAGACCTGGTGCCCGCGCTGGTTGTACTCGAACGTCACCGCGCGACTGTCGTCGCGCCACTCGAGGCCAGTGACGTTGTACGCATTCGGAAAGAGCGCTCGATCGACGACGATCTCGGAGTGCGCCTGCACATCGAAGATCGCGGGCGTGCCGACGTCGAGTACGTCACCCGGCTTGTTGTACAGCAGCGTCGCGGTCTTAGGCTGGAGCTGGTCCTCCGGCGACGACTGGATATAGTGCACTTCGCGTCGATAGCCGGGCTTCACGCGGAATGCGGCGATGCGTTTGGAGTCCGGTGACCAGGTAATCGACTGCGGGTCGTATGCGTCGCCTTCGGAGCCTCCGGTGCTCAGCATCGTGCCGTTGTCGCGCGCCCCGGCCGGCCTGACGAACACGTTGTAGTTCCGCACGAGCGCTTCCCACTTCGCATCTGGCGACAGCTTGGGACGGTCGGGTGGCATGCGTCGCTCGCCGAACAGTCCACCGCCTTCGCCACGTGGTCCGCCGCGAAAGGCTGGCTCCTCGCGCGGCAGCGTCCGGCAGACGTAAGTCGTGACAGTGCAGCGCCAGCGCGTGCTGTCGGTGACCGGCTCGCCGGGCCGCCCCCCGCCGACGAACTCGATCGCCCGCCCGCTGTCGACGAATGAGAATCTGCTAAGCGGGAGCGTCACTCCGGTCACCGCTCGTGCCGGGCCGGCGGGCCGCGGCGTCGAGCTGTCGCGCGCCGCGGCGAACGCCGCCGCCAATCGGTCGTGATCAAAGGCAGGACGCTTTTCGAAGGTCGCCGCGTCGACGAGCTCGAAGACGTAGCCACCTCGTACCGACTTCCGATACACGAACTGGTCGCTGCCGCGCCCGACCCAAGCCGGCGCGTCGGCGGCGTCGAGGACTTGCCCTTCGACGCGACTGCGAAGGCCCTCGGAGCGAGCATAGTCGGCCGCGGTCCCCTGCGCGGTCGCGGGGCGCGCGCCAAAGAGCACGGAGAGAAAGACGATTTGAGAAAGCCGTACGGTTTTCATCTGCGGGACCTCTGCGTAAGTCGAGCGCTACTCAAGCAAAGACGTGACACCGCCCTTCCGGAAACATGTCCCGCGACGCGGGACTGGAATTGTCCTATCAGCCTTCGGTGAACTTGCCGTGCTCGTACTGGCTGATGAGTATGGCATTCAGCTTCTCCGTTTCGTTCAACTGATTCTCGCGGAACGCGCCGTTAGGCTTGTACCACGAAAAGCTGGCGAAGTACCGTTGCAGCTTCGGATCCTGAAAGCGCCGACCGTGGCGCGCGTAGATCTCGTTCCGGAGTCGACGCGCGTCCTCGTTGCGCAGGCCGCTCACGTCGCCCGGCGTGAGCAGCTTCGTCGACAGCGACTCGTGGAGCTGTTGTTCGCGACTCGTGATCAGCTTGATGTTCGCGCTGTCTACAGCGGAGAGATTCCCGTCGCTGAAATCCGCGCGCGGCGTGTACCACGGCTGTTGGCGAAACGTCTCCGCGAGCCACGTCGTCTGAAAGCGCCGTCCGTGTCGCGCGTAGATCTCGTTGCGTAGAAGCCGCAGCTCCGCGATGGGCAAATTGGCCAGCATCGATTCGGAGAGCGCCGTGGTAGCGAACAGATTCATCTGGCCGAAGGAGATCGAGCGCTTGTTCTGTCGCATCACGGCGAGCGCGATCGTGTCGAGGTTCTGCCGCTCGATGGCCGAGAGTTGCGATGCATGGAAGGTGGAATCGGGCTTGTACCAGTATCGCTCGTCGAAGTAGTGCTGCAGCTCGCCCGGCTGGAGATTCCGATCGTTCTCGCTCTCGGGGTCCCAGACATAGCCGTGATTGGCGAGCACCTCGGCCTCGAGCACCTCCCAGTCCTGCGGGGAGTGGTCGCCGAGCATCGTCGTCGTGATGACGCGGTTCTGGTAGAACCGCATGTCGCCAGGCTCGATCTGCGGATGCTTCTGTGCTTCTGCTTCGCGCACGACTTCGAGATTCTCGCGTTCGCGCTCCGTGAGCCGCGCGTTCATGAACGCCGAGTCGGCATGATACCACGGGCGCGTCGCGAGCCATTCTTGGAGCGTCGAATCTTGAAAGATCCGTCCGTGCCGTCCGAAGATGATGCCGCGGATCCGCTGCACCTCGGCGAGTGGTAGGGACGCGAGCGCGGGCGGTGCGATGGTCGTCGAGTCGTAGTTGAATCGCTCCCACTGATCCAGCCCCGCCGTCGCCGTGGCGGGCGGCGATCCAGCGAGCGTCGCGCTGGAAGTATTGCCCGTCCCGGCGGGGCCTTTCGTCGCGTTGTCGCTCCTGTTCACGCAAGCGCTGAGGGCGGCGACAACGGCAATTGGAATCGTTAGGCGATGCACAGGCTGCTCTCGCGAGGCAAAGGCCCCAGAAGATGCAGCGACGGACGCCAGGCGGCGAGTGGCGCGTGTCCGGCTCACACTGGCGAAACCTCAGGCCGCTCGTTGCGACCGCTCGGGCGCCCTCGTTCCTGTCCTGAGGCGCGGTGCCAAGCGCTCGGTCAACATCGGCCCGACAATCGACGTAAACAGCATCAGGGCGAGTACGACGTTGAGCATCCTGTTATCGAGCAGTCGCTGATGGGCGGCGTCGAAGGTGTTGTAGCCCACGAGCGTCGCCGCCAGCGTCGCCGCAACTTGGGGCAGCGTGAGCGACCAGACCGTCAGGCGCTCATCGCGAGTGTAACCGAAACGCTGCCCCGCGATCTGCGCCGCGGCGAACTTGCCGACGACAAGCGCTCCGATGATTGACGCGACGAGCGCCAAGTCGGTGCGGAAGCTCTCCACGAGCGCGCGCGGGTTCACGAGAAATCCGGTCGTGATGAAAAAAATGGGGATAAAAAGGGAGTTCCCGATGAACTGCAGGCGCTCCCTGGCGGTGTTTTCCTGTGTTGCGGCGTTGAGCGCAAGTCCCGAGAGAAATGCGCCGACGATCCCCGGCAATTGAATGGTCTCGGCCAGAACGGCGGCGACCGCGAGAATCGTGAGCATGACCGCGAAATAAGCGCTCTCGTCTTTCTCGACTCTTTTCAGGACATAGCCGCCGAGACGACTCAGACCGAGCAGCACGAACAGGACGAACGCGGTGATCTCGACGATCTGGATCACCATGCCCGAAATGGAGAACCCGCGCTGGAAAGTCGAGACGCAGAGCGCGAACACGATCAGCGAGCACGTGTCGGAGAAAACGGTCGCGCCGTATGTGACGGTGATCGGCTCGAGCTTCGTCAGGCCTAGCCGTTGGATCAGATACGACGCGAGCAGCGTGTGCGAGGCGAGCAGCGATCCGATCACGATCGCCGGCAGCAGACTATAGTGAAACGCGAGCCCGACGGCCGTGCCGAGTATCAATGGAATGAAGGTCGTGATGAACCCGAAGGTGATCGACCGGTCCTTCACACGACGGAACGGCTCCAGGTCCACGTCGAGGCCCGCCATGAACATCAGCAGCAGCTTGCCGAGCTCGGCGAAGAAATCCGCGATCGGCCGGTCCGTGCCGATGAGATCGAGCCCGTACGGCCCGAACAGCACACCGCTCAACAAGAGTCCCACAACAGCGGGCAGGTGCAAGCGTCGCGAGAGCTTGGGCACGATGACGATGATGGCCAGCCCGACCGCGAACTTCGCGAGGAGCGGCAGCGAAAACGCGTGCGCCCGCAGCCAGTCCACTGGTTGAAGCACCAAGTACGACACCGAGCTGCTCCCCTTCTCCGTCCCCGTCACGTTCCTTGTTAACGAAGGAGCTCGGCGCCCGGCATCGGACCTTGGTCCATCGCGCTTACGCTTTCCAGGCGTTAGGCAGACGCCGCTCAGGGAAAAGCGAGGTTGATCCAGAAGAAGTTCGAGGAGACGACGCGTAGTAGGAGGTTGTTCAGGTCCCCCGCGTCCTGCGGCGAGAGCGGCGTCCCATCAGGCTTCAAGAACCGCGTCTGGTCTTCCGGCGAAGCCGCGGCAACGATGCGCGCGTACAAGTTGCCATCGTAGCTCACCTCGGCCGTCGAGCTGGTAGCCTGCGCTTGACTGAGCAAGCTCAAGGTATGGCCTTCATAGGAGAGGTGGAGGCCGCCGCCCTCCGTCGCTGACCCCTGGTCAGAAGTGAGCTCCTCCGTTGCGCTCACCAGTGGCGGCGACGACGAAAAGGTCGAGTGGAAGACGAGGTGGTGTTGGCCCGCATCACCGGTCTCACTGCCGACGAGCGTGATCAGATCCTCGGTGATGCCATCCGTCGCGGAACCATCGATCCCGAACACGTTCGCGTTGGGATCGGCACGATGCCTGACGAGCAAGTCGGCGACGACCAGCCGCGGCGCGTCCCGAACGATCACCAGCTCGGTGAGGTCCGCGCCCTCATCCGATGGGGCGATGTCGACGTAGCCAAGCCGCGCCAGCGGCAGGCTCGGGCCGTTGCCCTCGCTCAAGGTATAGAGCACGAAACGAATCCCATTCGCGGGTGCGCCGGTCGCGTTCGCGTCGACCACATATGTGCGGGAATTGGGATCGTAGACGAATGTCTTTCCCTTGTCCTCATTCGGAATCGCGTCGGCGCGGATCTGTACCGCGGGCGCGAGCCGATTCGTCACGCGCATGACGAGCGGGGCGGCTGCCGCGGGCGTGAGCGTCCCCGACAGCGTTATTCCCGAGCGGAAGAACGTCTCGAAGAACGACATCGTGCCGTCGAACGATCTGATGATCGGTTGATCGAGCACCACCGCGATGGGCTCGAACTTCGACATCGCGTGACGTGCATCGAATGCCGGAGCGGGATGAGGTGTGTTTGGTTCGGTGCCGTCGTGGCACGCCGTGGAAAGTCCGAAGGCCGCGGCGATGAGCACGCGACCAAATGAACGAGTGAGATGCATCGAGCTAGTCCTGAGTCGGGTCCACGATGAAATACGGAGCCGGGAATCGAATCCGGTCATCGGGAGCACGTAACGAACGGGGAAGGAGTTTGCCCGCAGTGGCAGTGGCGTCGTCCGCCAGTGGCCGTATTTGCCATGCTCGCCGCGTTTGCTAGCTGGGCGGCCGAACCGCGCTGCTAATCGGCGCGCGCTACGAGATCGATCTCGCCCCGGCCGACGACACCCTCACCACGCTCGGCGACTCGGCGGACAACCTCGGCAAGGACGTCGCCGACGGATTCAAGCAGCTCGGCGCGGTGATACGCGCAACGCTCACCGATCGCTCACTCGCTTTCGCGCGCGCCAAGGGCGTCACGCGAGTACGCGTGTGGCTCTTCGGCCGCACTGCCGATGGAACGATCGTCGGCCTGAGGTCCGAGAGCACGGAAACGTGACTTTACGCGGCGGCGAAAGCGAAAGCCGTCAGTGCAGAAGTGGGGAGTGCGTGGTGCGCAGTGATTCACTGCACGACCACGCACTCCCCGCTTCTACACTGAGGGCTCTCGCTTTTGGGTTGCGCTCTTATCCCGCGGCGTTCACCATGTCGAAGATCGGCAGGTACATCGACACGACCATGCCGCCGACAACGACGCCGAGGAACACGATCATCATCGGCTCCATCAGCGCGAGCAGCCCGCTCACCGCGGCGTCGACTTCTTCATCGTAGAAGTCGGCGATCTTCGTGAGCATTTCATCGAGACCACCGGTCTGTTCACCGACGGCGATCATCGAGATCACCATCGGCGGGAAGACCGCGCTCTTCTTGAGCGGCGCGGAGATCGTTTCACCGCCGGCGATCGAAGCGCGCGACTCCATGATGGCATCCTGAATCACACGATTGCCGGCGGTCTTCGCCGTGATCTCGAGGCCGTCGAGAATCGACACACCAGAGGAGATCAAGGTGCCTAACGTACGCGTGAATCGAGACACCGCCGATTTGCGCAGTACGTCGCCGAGCACCGGCGCTTTGAGCATCAGCTTGTCGATCGCGAGCTTTCCGTCGTTCGTCGCGTAGTACTTCTTGAGCATGTACACGAGACCGGCGATCACGGCGATGACGAGCCACCAGTAGATCTTCAGGAACCGCGAGAGGCCGATGACGATGCGCGTCGGCAGCGGGAGCGCCATGTTCACGGAAGCGAACATGTTCTCGAATACCGGAATCACGAACACGAGGAGCACCGTGATCGCGATGACGGCGACGCTCATGATGACGCCCGGGTAGATCATGGCGCCTTTCACCTTGCGAACGAGGGCGTCGTTCTTTTCCATGAACACCGCGAGGCGCATCAGGATCGTGTCGAGGATACCTCCAGCTTCACCGGCGGCCACCATGTTGACATACAAATCACTGAATGCATTGGGGTGCTTCCGCAATGCGTCGGCAACCGTGTTACCCGACTCGACGTCGAACACGACCTGCTTCGTCGTATCCTTGAGCGCCTGACTTTCGCTCTGCGTCGCGAGAATGTCGAGCGCCTGTACGAGCGGTAGACCGGCGTTGATCATCGTCGAGAACTGGCGGGTGAAGATCACGATGTCGCGCATCGGGACCTTGCCGCCTTTCTTCTTCTTCGGCGCCTCGTCGATCTTCATGACGTTGAGCCGCTGCTTGCGCAGCTGCGCGACCGCTTCTTCGCGCGATGGCGCGTCGATGGTCGCGTTCTTCAGCTCGCCGTTGATGGCACGAGCAGTGTATGCGTAGAGTGTCATTTCTCGGATCTCCTTAGGTTGTTGAGCATTCAGCGTTCGGCGTTGGGCGACTCAGCCACTACAGCCTCAACGCATAACGCTCAACGCAAAACGCTCAACGCTTCAGTCCTAACGGTTTCCCGCCACCTGCCGCCGCCTTCTTCGGCTCTTCATCCAGCCCATCGATCTGCATGTTGCACATGCGCGCCAGCTCGATTGGGTCGTGCGACGCACGGATCACTTCTTCCCACGCAACCTCGCGCGCCATATACAGCTGATACAGCGCATCGTTCATCGTCTGCATGCCGTACTTCTTTCCCGACTGCATCATCGAGTAGATCTGGTGGATCTTGTCCTCGCGGATCAGCGCGCGGATCGCCGGCGTCACGACGAGGATCTCCGACGCCATCGAGCGGCCACGCCCCTTCGCCTTCGGCAGCAGCGTTTGCGTGATGATTCCCTCGAGACAGAACGCGAGCTGCGCGCGCACCTGGCCCTGCTGGTGCGACGGGAACACGTCGATAATGCGGTTGATGGCTTCGGCCGCGGAGTTCGTGTGCAGCGTCGCGAAGGCAAGGTGACCGGTTTCGGCAATCGTTAGGCCCGCCTGGATCGTTTCCAGGTCGCGCATTTCGCCGATGAGCACGACGTCAGGGTCCTGTCGCAACGCATACTTCAGCGACGCCTGGAAACTCTTCGTGTCGCTCCCCACTTCGCGCTGGTTGACGATGCACATCTGATGGCGATGGATGAACTCGATCGGGTCTTCGATCGTGATGATGTGACCCTTCTCGCGCTTGTTCACCCGGTCCAGCATCGCCGCGAGCGTCGTCGATTTCCCGGAGCCCGTCGGCCCGGTGACGAGGATCAGACCGCGCGGCTTATCCGACAGATCGGCGAGCACCTTCGGAAGACCAAGCTCCTCGAATGTCCGGATCTGGAAGGGGATCTGTCGAATCACCATCGATACGCACCCGCGCTGCTTGAAGCAGTTGCCGCGGAAGCGCGCCAGGTTCTGGATGCCGAACGAGAAGTCCAGCTCGTCCTCCATCTCGAACTTCTTTTTCTGATTCTCCGTCAGCACCGAATACGCGAGCTGCATGCAGTCTTTCGGCTGCAGCACGATGTCGACATTCGAGTTCGTGATATCGCCGTCGACGCGCACCTTCGGCCGCTCGCCGGCGGTGATATGCAGGTCGGACGCGCCCCGCTCGATCATTTCTTCGAGAAGGACGCGGAGGTTGAGGCTGGATGGACCCGTATTTGGAGCGGTCATTGGTTACCGGTGGTCGGTGGTCGGTGGTCGGTGATCGGTGCTGATCGGTGGCTACCGACCACCGATCACCGACCACCGTTCACCGCTAGGCGCTCGTTTCGCGAATCATCTGTTCGACCGTCGTAATTCCTTTCAGTACCTTCATCCACGCGTCCATGCGGAGCGTGAGCATTCCCTCTTCGATCGCGCCGTCGCGAATCTCCACGGCGCCGGCGTTCATGATGATCAGCCGGCGGATCTTCGCACTCATCGGCATCACCTCGTACACGCCCTGCCGCCCCTTCAATCCCGAGCCGGCGCAGGTGTCGCAGCCGGCTCCGCGGAAAAAACCCAGATCGCCGATCGCCGTATCGAGCGTCGCGTACTGCAGGACGCTCTGGGCTTCCTTGGTCGCCTTGGCCTTTGCGTTCGCGATCGCGTCGTCCGTGAAGCGCAACTCGCGCAGCGTCGTCGCGCGCGTCACCTTCGCGCCCGCGAGCTCTTCGTCGGTCGGTTGGTACTGCGTGCGGCAGTTGTTGCAGATGCGGCGCAGCAGGCGCTGCGCCAGCACGAGGTTGAGCGCGGACGCCACGTTGAACGGCTCGAGTCCCATGTCGAGCAGGCGCGTCACCGTCTCCGGCGCCGAGTTCGTATGGAGCGTCGAGAGCACGAGGTGGCCGGTGAGCGCGGCTTTGATCGCGATGCCGCCGGTTTCGAGATCTCGAATCTCGCCGACCATGATGATGTTCGGATCCTGACGCAGGAACGCTTTCAGCGCCGCGGCGAAGGTCATCCCGACTTCGTTGCGCACGAGCACCTGATTGACGCCGAACATGTTGTACTCGACGGGGTCTTCCGCCGTCATGATGTTGACGTCGATCTGATTGATCTTCGCGAGCGCGGAGTAGAGTGTCGTCGTTTTTCCGGAACCCGTTGGACCGGTGACGAGCACCATTCCGTACGGATTCATGACCGCCTCCATCAGATCGTGCTCGGCGCGTGGCTCGATGCCGAACTTTTCGAGGTCCAGCGTGAGGTTGCCCTTGTCGAGAATTCGGAGTACGACCTTTTCGCCGAACAGCGTCGGGAGTGTCGAGACGCGGTAGTCGATGACCTTCATGCCGACCTTCAGCTTGATGCGCCCGTCCTGTGGGACGCGGCGCTCGGCGATATTGAGCTGCGCCATGATCTTGAAGCGCGAGATGAGCGCCGCCTTGAGCTTCATCGGCGGCTTCATGACTTCCGACAGGGCGCCGTCGATGCGGTAGCGGACGCGCAGCTCGTGCTCGAAGCACTCGAAGTGAATGTCCGAAGCGCCACGCTTCACCGCGTCGGTGAGGATCGCGTTGATCAACTTGACGACGGGCGCGTCATCGATGTCGGCCTGAGTCGCGTCCTCGTCTTGCTCTTCGATGACCTCGATGTCCGAGTCGACTTCGATCTCGTTCATCAGCGTCTGCAAACGCTGATCGTCCTGCGAGCCGTACATCTTGTCGATGACGTTGCGGAGGGTGAACTCCCCCGCGATCACCGGAAAGATGTCGTAGCGCGTGATGAACTTGAGATCCTCGAGCACGCCGAGGTTCGTCGGATCCGCCATCGCGATCGTGAGTGTACGGCCATCGCGTTTCAACGGGATGACGAGATTCTTCACCGCGAGATCGGTGGGAATCATCTTCGCGATCTTTGGATCGACTTCGAAGCGCGCGAGATCAATGGCCGGCATTTTGTACTGCCGTGCCAGCATTTTGGTCAGCTCGTTTTCTTCGATGAACCCGAGCTTGATGAGATTGTAGCCGACCCGGGTGCCGCTTTGACGCTGTTCTTCGAGCGCGCGCGCGAGTTGCTCGCGCGTAATGAGCCCCTCACGGACGAGGAGGTCACCGATTCGCTCGATGGCGACGACGGGAGCGGCCATTGCGCGGGCGCTTGAAGTGGACGGGATCGAGAAAAGCCGAGAGGGACGTCAGGCGGAGCGGGCGCGTTAGGCAAACGGGCGTCGCCGTGGCGCCCCCGGGGAGCGCCGGAAGCGCGGCGTGCGCGCTGCCGTTCGGTGCCCGAAGAGTCCATCGGCGTAGCACTTGGAGGACGCGGAGTGCCCGAGAACGTCACCAGTGTTTCGAGGCGCGCGGCGAGCGCGGGACCGATCCCTTTGACGCGTCGCAGGTTCGCAATCGAGCCAAATGGTCCGCGCTTTTCGCGATCGACAGTTATTCGACGGGCGAGCACCGGCCCGACACCCGGTAGCGCGTCGAGCTGCGCCGCCGTCGCGATATCGACGTCGATGACCCCGACCGGCAACATGCGGGCGCCCTTCGCGTTAGGCGGCGAGCGGCGGGTGAGCGAGTCTCCGGCGGGCAAACTGTCCGGGGGCAGGCGATGGCGTCCACGCGCGGTGCGCCCCTTGGCGCCACTTTGCTTGACGCGACGCGCCGAATCTACGGCGGCCAGTTGCCCATCGAGCGCCTGAGCATTCGCCGGCGACACGTTCTCGATGGTCCCCACCGCCCGCAGCGCGCGTACCGATGCACCCAGCAGCGCGACGCTGGCGAGGAAGAGGAGCGCTTTCTTTTCTGCTGGAGTTGGCATGCGCGAGGATAACACGTGCGTCCTCGGCGCCTGTGATCATTTCCTTGCCGCTCGGCGCAAAGTTACCGCGAGAGTGGCCGACAGAGGGCCGCTGAAGCCACTGACACAGCGCTGACACCGCTGATAGTGAAAACTGTGAGTTTCGTCGAAGTCGCTTTTTGTCAGTGGTCTCAGGGCGTGTCAGTGGTTTAAGCGGCCCACAAGCGCGTACGGCGCACGAATCCCGAAATGCCGCGACGATCCCAAGATCTCGCTTTTCGCTCGATAATGCCTAACGAGTAACCAGCGCGACGGCGACGTCTCCAACGACTTGAAGGCTGCGCGCGGACACCTTGTCATATGTGTCCTGCATCGTGTGATGCAGATTGTTCGGTCCGGGCTCGCAGCCAACGGTGCCGTCGAGGCAGTAATCCCGATCGATGACGTCG
>DATEHJ010000012.1:0-4601 GCA_035279645.1 Gemmatimonadaceae bacterium | reverse complement strand
GCCACGAACGAAGCGCCGAGCACGATGAGTGTGACCGCCGCGTAGACCCCTGGATCGGAGACGCGCGTCCCGTGCAACAATTCGCCGATCAATGGCGTGACCAGCGCGGCCACTGGGAGCCCGATCACCAACCCGATCCCGACGAGCAACAGCGCATCGCGCAGCACCATCGCACGCAGCGCGCCTCGGGTGGCGCCTAACGCGCCACGAATTCCGATCTCGCGCGTGCGCCGACTCACCGTGTACGCCAGCACGCCGTGGATCCCGACGAGCGCGAGAATGAGCCCGATGAGCGCGAAGCCGAGGATCTGGAAGGCATTCGTGCGGACGCCGGCGAGCTGATTCGCGACTTGCTCGGCGACGAGCGAGGTGAACACGGGTCGGTCCGGCACGGAGCGAATCAGCGCCAGACGAGTGGGACGGAGCAACGATTGCGGCGCGAGACCACGCGTCGCGCGCACGAGATAGGTCGGGAACGCCGACGGCGCTTGCTCGTACGGCCGATAGATCTCGGGCCCGTCGTCGGCGAGCAACACGTTGGGCTGCGCCGCTTTGTTGTCGCGCACGACGCCGACGACCATGATGTTCACGCCGGCGTTGGGCATGCTGTCGATGCGGAACGACTGGCCGACGGCGCTCCCTCCCGGCCACCAATGGCGCGCGACCCACTCGTTCACGATCGCCACCGGCACCGAGGCCTCGAGGTCGGCGTCGTTGAACTCTCGGCCGGCGACGAGACGAACGCCCGTCGTCTTGAAGTAGTCCGGGCTCACCGCGTTGACGGTCGTTGGCCTCATCGCCGGCGAGAGGGGCGACGATTCTCCTGCGAGACGCACCTCGCCCGGCACGCCCGGCGCGCCAAGGCGATTCGACGCGCGCAGCGCCGCCGACTCGGCACCGGGCAGCGTCCCCATCTCGGCGAGGATGCGCTTTGCGATCGGCAGATACGTCTCCTTCACGCGCCAGCTGTGCGGGAAGCTCGGCGTGCCTTGAACGAGACGCACCGCGTCGAATCCGACGTCCAGCCGCGTTAGGCGGAGCACCGTCGTCGACATCAGGGCCCCACCGACGAGCAGCACGACGGCACATGCCGTTTCCGCGACGACGAACGACCGCTGCGCGAGCCCCTGACCGCTTCCACCCGACCCGGTTGTACTCTCGCGGAGCACCCTCTGCACGTCCATCCGGCGAACGATGCGTATCGGCAGGAGGCCGAGCAGCAGCGCAACGACCAGCGACAGCCCGATCGCGAACGCGGCGACGCTGCCGTCGATGCGATACTCCATCCCGAGCGGACGGAGCGAGTCGAGCACCGCCAGTGAGCGCAGCCCGCGCAAGAGCCACCCGGCCAGGACGAGGCCGAGCACGGTCCCGCCGGTCACGAGCATCGCCTGCTGCGCCACGACGTACCTCGTTAGGTTGCCCAGCCCTCCGCCCAGTGCCGTGCGGACGGCCAGCTCCCGCTCCTGCTGCATCGTGCGCACGAGCAGCAACGTTGCCACGTTCGCGACCGCGATCAGCAGCACGCACGCGACGACGCTCGCGAAGATCACGTCGTGCGACTGCGTCGACGCGACGTAGCGCTCGCGCAGCGGTTCGGCGACGAGTTTCGTCGACACGGGTTGGCCGCGCGCCGTAACCTGGACCGCCGGCTCGACCGTCGAGAGCTCGGCGCGCAGCGCGGCGAGCGTCGCGTTAGGCGCGAGCCGGCCGACGACGGTCACGTTGCGGATCGAAGGGCGCGTGCTGGGATCCAGCGTCGGGACTATGGACAGCCAGAACTGCGAGCCCGATTCGAACTCGAAGCCCGCGGGCATGACGCCGATCACCGTGTACCGTGTATCGCTCAGCTTGACGATCTTGCCGAGCATGTCGGGATCCTGCGCGAAGCGCGCCGTCCACATCGCGTAACTGAGAACGGTCACCGGCGTCCCGCCAAGCCGATCGTCCTCAGCGCTGAAAGTGCGGCCGACAAGAGGTTTCGCGTTGAGCACCGCGAACGTGTTAGGCGACACGACGCCGCCGAGAACGGGTACGATTTCGTCACCCAACACCAGGCCTTTTGCGCCAGAGGTGAAGCCGATCACGGCGTCCAGCGAACGAAACGAGCGGTCGCGCAGCACCTGCGCAAAGGTCTCGTACGTCGGGTCGCAGCCTCGCGGGCAGGCCGCCGACGCCCCATTGATCGCCGCCGGCACCTCCTGAATCACGACGAGCCGCTCGCCATTGGGGAAGGGCAGCGCGCGAAAGCGCACCGCTTCCAACACGCTGAAGGCCGTCGCACTCGCGCCGATGGCTAACGCGAGCGACAGCACGGTCGTGACGACGAAAACGGGACTCCGCGACAGCGAGCGCGCAGCGAGTCGGAAGTCGTGACGAAGCAGCTCGAGACGAGGCATCACGTGCACACCTCCAGGGCGTTCACGGCCGCAATCTTGTCGACGTCGATGAAGCAGTACAAGCCGCAGTGGGTCAATCCGGCCTTCTTGAACTCCCGCCGGAGCGATGAGGCCGAACGGTGGATCCAACCGTCCATGTCCCCCTCCATATCATCTTCGCTCGAGTATGCCTCGATGTAGGCGACGCCGCCGAGGAGTTTACGAATCTCTTTCAACCCTGCGCGCACGTCGACGGTCGGCACGTATTGCAGGACGTCCGCACAAAGGATCAGATCGAAGGGGCCTTGCAATCCGAGCGAGCGCAGCGTCCCGAAGCTCCCGTGCCTAACGTTGCGCCGCTTGCCGAAGGTCTCGACTGCATACTCGCTCGACTCGACGCCGGTGTACTCGATCCCGCGCCGCGCCCGGCGCAGCGCGACTGCCCAGCGTCCCTCCCCGCATCCGACGTCGAGCACCGTGCGCGCGCGCCGTCCCAACATGTACTCGGCGACGCCGAGCGCGAGGTGGACCTTGCGATCGAGTGCCCGATCGGAGGTCACTCTCGTATGTGGATCGCGATACCAGCGGTGGAAATAGCGGTCGTCGTAGAGTTTCGGCATGTCGGAAGGTGCTAAGTGCTAAGTGCTGGGTGATAGGTGATAGGTGCTAGGTGATAGGTGCTAGGTGATAGGTAGGAGCGCCTCGAGTGCTCTAGCACCTAGCACCTAGCACCTAATGTCACCCAGCACCTAGTGTCACCTAGCACCGAGCGCCCAGCCCTATCCCCTAGTCCCTGGCCCCTTTGGGTGTTGCAGCCCCCGCTGCCGCGCGTCTATCTCGCACATGCGCACCACTCGCGACAACCCGGCCATTCGCCAGACGGCGCTCGATCGAGCCCGCTGGTTCGTATTCCGCCACTTCGAGTTGGTGCTCGTGCTGCTCCTCGTGAGCAGCATGCTCGCGATCCACTGGTTCATCGACCAGAAGATCGCCTTTCTGAACTTCTACTACCTGCCGGTCATCGCTGCCGGGTTCTATCTCGGCCGCCGCAGCGCCGTCTGGTTTTCGGTCCTCATTGTCGCCCTTGTCGTGTTCTGGGAAGCCTTCGTCGGCCTGAATGGGACCGCCGCCATCGTTGTCGGGCTGAATGTGGGACTTCTACTCACGATGATCCCCTGGGCGGGATTCCTCATTCTCACCGGCTACGCCGTCGGCACGCTCGCCGATCAGCGACGGGCGCGGCTCGAAGATCTCAAGGGCGCGTACATGACCATGCTCGAGCTGATGACGTTCCATCTCGAGTCCAGCGAGCGGCACAACACCGGTCACAGCTTCCGCGTCGCCGAACGCGCGGTCACGCTCGGCCGCGAACTCGGTATGCGCAGTGAGGAGCTGGAAGACCTTCGTGTCGCGGCACTCCTCCATGAGCTGGGGCCGCAGGACCCACGGCTGCTGCGACTCTTCGAGCAGTTCCCCGGCGATGTACGGCAGTTGCCGATCGCGACGTCGATGCGCGCGGCAATCGATTTGGTGACCGAGTACAGTCACTACCACGAACACGTAGGCGCCGACTGGCCCGTCGATCTCGTGCGTGGTTCGCTCGCGGTGAAAGTTCTCGCCGTCGCCGATGCGTTCGAGACGCTGCAGATGCCGAGTCCCAATCGGCCCCCCTTCTCGCCTTGGGGCGCGGTCGAAGAGATCGAGCGCGGCGCTGGCCAGATCTTCGCAACTGACGTCGTACGCGCGCTGCGCAAGCTCGCCGCCGCGCCCGAGCCAGTCGAGCAGATCCCCCGCGCGCTGAGCGTCGTTCGCGGCTAACACCCCGTCATTCCGAGCGGAGCGAGGAATCTGCTTGTTGAATCGCGAAAAGCAGATCCCTCGTCGCTGCGCTCCTCGGGATGACAATCACGCCTTCAGCGCCACGACTGGGTCCACCCGCGCCGCTCGACGCGCCGGGACGTAGCACGCCGCTGCACCGACCGCCGCCAGCGTCGCGACCAGCACAGCGTACACCAGCGGATTCGTTGCGCTCACGCCGTAGAGCGACGCCCGCAGCACGCGCGTGAGTCCCAACGACGCAACGACGCCCACGGCGAGACCGATCAACGGCACCGTCATTCCCTCGCGCACCACGAGCGCTACGACATCGCGTCCCGTCGCGCCGAGGGCGACGCGAATGCCGACTTCGCGCGTCCGCTGCGCGACCGAGTGCGCGACTACAGC
>DATEHJ010000011.1:0-4109 GCA_035279645.1 Gemmatimonadaceae bacterium | reverse complement strand
ATGCCTGTGGGTATCTCCTCGCGGCACTCGCCTTCACGTTCCTGTTCCCCGTCTGGGGTTGGCGGCCGCTCTTCTTCCTCGGTGGCGTGCCCGCCCTCTTGGCCATCTACGTCCGTTTCGGCGTGAAAGAGTCCGAAGTGTGGGAGCGAACGAAACACGAGAGTTGGGGCCAGCTCGGTCGCGGAATCCTCGCGAACTGGAAGCTCTTCCTCTATCTCGTCGTGCTAATGACGATGATGAACTTCATATCGCACGGCACGCAGGACATGTATCCGACGTTCCTGCAGCGCGACTGGGGCTTCACGGCGCAGAATCGAGGGAACCTGACGGCATTCTCGATGGTCGGCGCGATCGGCGGCGGGATCGTGTTCGGTCACATCTCCGATCGCATCGGACGGCGTCGAGCGATCGTCATCGCGCTGTTGCTGGCTGTGTTGGCGATTCCGATCTGGGCCCACGCGCCAAGCTTGGGAGTGCTGATTGCCGGTGCATTCGTTATGCAATTCATGGTGCAGGGCGCGTGGGGCGTCATTCCGGCCCACATTACTGAGCTGTCGCCGGATTCGGTGCGCGGCTTCCTTCCGGGCTTTGCGTATCAATGTGGTGTGGCGATAGCGGGCACGGTGACATACCTCGAGGCCATTTTCGCCGAGCGCACGACGTACGCCAACTCGATGGCGCTCACGGCCGCCACGGTGTTCATCGGCGGAGCCATCGCTGCCTGGTTCGGGCGTGAACGGCATGGCACGGAGTTCGGCGTTGTCACGCCCGCCGCGGAGACTGAGCAACGTGAGCTCGTTCAGGGATCACTTCTCGCGAGTCGCGAAGTCGTACGTCGCCGTTAGGCCACGGTACCCTGACGCGCTGTATGAATATCTCGCGTCGCTCGCGCCGGCGCGCGACGTCGCGTGGGACGCGGCCACGGGGAACGGTCAGGCCGCCCTCGGCATAGCGCGTCACATGCGCAGTGTCATCGCGAGCGACGCGAGTGCCGCTCAGATCGCCGAAGCGATTCCAGATCCACGCGTGGAGTATCGTGTCGCGCGCGCCGAGGCGAGCGGCCTCGCCGACGCTTCCATCGACTTGATCACCGTCGCACAGGCGGCGCACTGGTTCGATCTCGGTGCGTTTTACTCGGAGGTGCGACGCGTCGCGCGACCGGCCGCCCCAATCGCGCTCTGGTCCTACGGCTACTTCGTGATGACACCCGAGATCGACGACATCATCGAGCGCTTCTCGGAAGGCAAGCTTCACGACTATTGGCCGACCGAGAGCCGCGTCATTCGCGATCGGTATCGGACCTTGCCCTTTCCCTTCGCGGAAATCGCGGCTCCAGGCTTTCGCATGCAACACGACTTCACCCTGTCGCAGGCGGAGCTCTATTTCCGCAGTTGGTCTGGCGTACAGCGCTACATCGACGCGACCGGTGCCGATCCCGTTCCGGCGATGATGGACGAGCTCGCGCGCGAATGGGGGGATCCAAACAATTCGCAAACAGCGCACTTCGAGCTCTACCTTCGCGTGGGGCGGGTGTCGACCAATTAACACAATTCGAACACGAGCGGTCTTGAGCATCACCGCACGGCGGACAACTATGCTCGATCGTTACGCATCGAGCTGATTCGTGCTCTTTCCTCTCGTCGCACTCGTCGCCGCAACGGCCATTACGCCGCGCATTGCCTCGGCACCCGATGGACCGTCGGACACGTACGTCGGCACCGCCAAGCAGGTCCACGTTCGCATCCCGCGTCTCGACGAGGATGTGCACATCGATGGCCGGCTCGACGAGGCGGCGTGGCGACAGGCGGCACTCCTCACGGGGTTCTCGCAGTTCTCGCCACAGGACGGCATCGCCGCGGACGATTCGACGCAGGTGCGCGTGTGGTATTCGGCGACCGCGATCTACTTCGGTATTCGCGCGTTCGAGCGACACGGTACGCCCGTCGCGACGCTCGCCGATCGCGATCGCATCGATTCCGACGATCAGGTGCAGATTCTGTTGAGCACCTTCAATGACAGTCGTCAGGCGCTCGTGTTCGGAGTCAACCCGCTGGGCGTGCAGATGGATGGAACGATCCTCGAGAACAATCGCGCGCAGTCGGGAAGCTTCATGACGCAAGTGACGGCGCGGCAGCAGGCGGATCTCAGCCAGGACTTCGTGTTTCAGTCGAAGGGACGCGTCACCGAGTACGGCTACGAAGTCGAGATTCGCATTCCCTTCAAGTCGCTGCGCTACCAGCCGGCAGAAACACAGACCTGGGGGCTGAACATCGTTCGTGTCATTCAGCACTCGGGCTTCGAGGATACCTGGGCTCCGGCGAGACGCGCCGCCGCGTCGTTCCTCGGTCAGTCGGGAACGCTCGACGGGCTCACCGATCTGCGTCGAGGTCTGGTGCTCGATGTGAATCCCGAGGCGACGCAGCGCACCGTCGGTGCTCCCTGTCCACCCACGGTCAACGCGAGATGGTGCTACGGCGCCGAGCATGCGGTGGTGGGCGGCAACGCTCGCTGGGGGATCACGAACAATCTCACGTTGAACGGCACGGTGAATCCCGATTTCTCGCAGATTGAATCGGACGCCGGGCAATTCGTGTTCGACCCTCGTCAGGCACTCTACTTTGCCGAGAAGCGCCCATTCTTTCTCGAAGGAATGGAGGGGTTCAGCACGCCAAGTCAGCTCGTGTATACGCGGCGGATCCAACAGCCCGTGTTCGCGACCAAGCTCACCGGCAAGATCTCCGGAACGTCGGTTGCGTTTCTCTCGGCCGTCGACGATCGCCCGTACTCGTTGTCGTACGATCCCGCTACGGGCCTCGGCGGCACGCACCCGGTCTACACCATTGCGCGAGTGTCGCGCGACCTTGGCGATCAGTCGCATATCGGCGCGACGTACACGGGGCGCCTCGATGACAACTGGTCGAACAACGTGGCGGACGTCGACGGGTCACTTGTGTTTCGCAAGCTCTACTCGCTTGCGTTCCAGGCCGCAGGGAGCCGGACGGCGGACAAGCTGTTCACTCGTCGCACCACCGAGGCGCCATTGTGGGGCGCGGCGTTCGATCGAAACGGCAAGCGCTTCGGCTTCGACTATGCCATTCAGGGCCTCGATGAGAATTTCCTCGCGGCGAGCGGGTTCATCGGCCGGCCGGGTGTCGTCAATTCGACTGTCGACCACCGCATCACGCTGTTCGGTTCGCGCGATGCCTGGCTGCAGGCGTTCACTCTCGATCCGGTTTACTACCTGACGTGGAAGTACCGGTACTTCACCGACGGACGGGACGCGATCGAGAAGAAGTTCCACATCAACACGCACTTTCAACTGCGCGGCGGGTGGAATGCCGGCTTCTCGCTGCTTCTCGAGACGTTCGGCTACGACTCCGATCTCTTCCCGTCGACGTACGTGGAGCGCGTGCGGGGCGCCCTCGTCGATACGATTCCGTTCACCGGCACGCCGCGGCTGCCGAATCGCGACTGGGTCGTTTCGATGGCGACGCCGCAGTGGCAGCGCTTTTCGATGAACGCGCTCTATCTCTGGGGTCAGGACGAGAATTTTTACGAGTGGGCGTCGTCGTTCATCGTTTACTCATCGGTGGGGGCACTGGTGCGCCCGACCGATAAGCTCCGTATCAGTCCATCGTGGCAGTACCAGAGCTACAACCGCCGCACGACCGAAGAGCTGGTCGCGAGTGCACGCGATACGCGCGTGAAGGCGGAGTACCAGATCGCACGCCCGCTCTTTTTCCGAATCGTCGGCGAGTACACGGCCGCCGACCGACTCGCGTTACGCGACGAGTCGCGCACGAATGGGCAGCTGCTGTACAAGCAACCCAACGGCAGCTTCGTCGCCAGCACGCCCGCGCGCGACCATATGTTCCGCGCCGACTGGCTGATCTCGTATCAACCGAATCCCGGAACGGTGTTTTTCGCGGGCTACGGTAGCACCTACGCGCGCGACGAGAGTGATCCGGCCTTACTCGCGCAGCGCTGGCGCACCGAAGACCTCCTCGCGGGCGCTCGCCGCACGACGGACGCGTTCTTCGTCAAAGCCAGTTACCTCCTGCGCATGTGATCTCGCGCACGTTGTGCGGAATTGGGTGACTCTGACGAGC
>DATEHJ010000010.1:0-2099 GCA_035279645.1 Gemmatimonadaceae bacterium | reverse complement strand
AGATGCAGGCGTGGTCTCACGTCCGGCATCACGAGCCTCCGTGTCTCGATTCTGGACTGGCCGAGCCTGGGTGAGATGCGCGGCCGCCAAGACGAGAAGGATCGATCTCAGATCTCAGTTCTGAGATCTCAGTCTCGGTTTGTCTAATCTACTCGCGATTAGTAAGCGCGTAACTCAATCCCTCGAGCTCCATCGCCATGTTCACCGTCTTCACGGTGACGTCCGCCGGAGCCTGAAGCTGCGTCGGGGCGAAGTTGAGGATCGCCTTGATCCCGGTCTTCACGACGCGGTCCAGCACCTTCTGCGCTTCGTCGCCGGGAACGGTGAGCACGGCGATGTCCGGGTGGTCCTGCTTCACGTCACGCTCGAGCTGCGCGATGTCGCGCACTGGAATCCCTTCGAGATTCCGGCCGATCTTCTCCTCGTTCGCGTCGTACGCCGCGAGAATGAGAAAGCCGCGCTGACGAAAGCCGCGATACTGCGCGAGCGCCGCGCCGATCTTTCCGGCCCCGATGATAATCACCTTCCACTCGCGGCCAAGGCCGAGGATCTCTCGCAGTCGACCTGCTAGCTCTGGAACCGAGTAGCCCAACCCGCGCTTCCCGAACGAGCCGAAGAACGAAAGGTCCTTTCGCACCTGCGCCGACGTGGTCCCTCCGCGTTGCGCGAGCTCCTCGCTCGAGATGGTCTCGAGCCCTCGACTCTCGAAATCCTCGAGGAAGCGCAAATACGCGGACAGCCGTCGAACGGTCGAATCAGCGATGCGTTTCGCCACTGGTGCTCAAAGCTAGGCTTGTGAATGAATTCACAAGTTAAGGACGCCGTTCCGCCTGCACCAGCCACTACCCTTCGGTTATCTTCGGGCAATGTCGGTCCACGTTACGTCCGAGATTGGGCGCCTGCGGTCTGTCGTTGTGCATTCACCGGGTCCCGAGCTCTGCGCCGTGACACCGACGAATCGCGCCGAGTTCCTCTACGACGACATCATCGACGCCGAGAGCGCGCAACGCGAGCACCGCCGGTTCCTCGCGATTCTCGAGCGCTTCGCAAAGGTCTACCAGGTGCGGGACCTGCTCGCCGACGTGCTCGCCAACGCCGAGGCACGCGAGCTCCTCATTCGCGAGACGATGGACATCGTGCCGTCCGAGCCACTCGCGCGCGACCTCAGCCAGCTCGACGCGGCCACAATCGTTCGCTTGCTCATCGAAGGGCGGGAGGAGCCGCCCGGTCCCCTCGCGAAGGCGCTGAATGAGTGGGGATACGTGCTGCCGCCGCTCCCCAACCTCTTTTTCACGCGGGACAGCTGCACCGCGATGGGCAATCACGTGCTCGTCGGGTCGATGCGTTATGCGATTCGTTGGACGGAAGCGATCATCATGAAGACGATCTTCCTCCACCACCCGCAGCTCGCGAACGAGGGAATCCTCTACGACGGCGCGTCCGAGCGCCGGGTGAACTACACGCTCGAGGGCGGCGACGTCCACCCGCTGAGCAACGATCTCGTCATCATCGGCTTTAGCGAACGCTCAAGCCCGGCGGGTATCGATCAACTGGCGAGTCTGTTTTTTGAACGCACCGGTGTTACCGACATTTTAGTCGTCGTTATGCCGAAGGTGACGACCGCCATTCACCTCGACATGGTATTCACGCAGGTGGATCGAGAGCTTTGTGTCGTCTACCCGCCGCATTTTATTGGGCCGGAGCGCTTGCCCGTGCTGCACTGGCACAAGGGCGAATCGACGCTCCGCGAGCCGCCGAATATCTTCGCCGCGCTCAAGGCGTGCGGGATGCCGATGGAGCCGATCTCTTGCGGCGGACGGCACCGTACGACGCAGGAGCGCGAACAGTGGGCGTCGGGATGCAATTTCGTCGCGCTGCGGCCGGGCGTCGTGATGTCGTATCAGCGCAACGAGGCGACGCTGCACGAAATGCAGAAGATGGGCTTTCGCGTCATCGACGCCGCGTCGTTTCTCAGCGGCGAGGAGCGCATCGGCGAAGGCGACCGCGCCGTGATTTCGTTCGATGGCTCGGAGCTCGTCCGGGGCGGCGGCGGGCCGCGCTGCATGACCTGCCCCGTGCAGCGCGAGGATCCGTGGGAC
>DATEHJ010000009.1:0-7096 GCA_035279645.1 Gemmatimonadaceae bacterium | reverse complement strand
CTTCAAGTGGCGGGGCTGGACGCTGGCTCCGCGCGTCTCTCCGTTTCCGCGTCGCGGTACGCGCCGGGATCGGCGGTGATTCGCGTCTCGACGCCTCGCCTCGTGCTGACTGGCCGCTCGACGATGTCGCCGAATGCGGGTTTCGACTACTTTGGCTATGTCGCCGTCGCCGCCGATTCGTTAGGTAAACAGCACAACCGCCTTCAACCTCTCGCCGTCCGGCTCCGTACGACGACCCCCGGTGTGCTCGCGCCGGCGGACACGATCATCAACATGCCAGCCGGTCCCGCGTACGCGGGATTGCCGCTTCGACGGGGCACGCCAGGCCAGAGTTGGGTCGTCGTCTCCGCGCCTGGCCATCGGCCCGACAGTCTGTTGGTGAGCGTGACGGCGGCGAAACTTCGATTCACCGACTTCGAGTTCGTGGATCTGAACGAGGCATTTGTCGGTGCGGGTGAGCTGCATAACGGCAATCTTTCGCTCTACGCCGGCACTGGGATCCCCACTGATCTATCCATCAGCTTCACGCAGCGGCATCCCGACGTGCTGCGCTTTCCCGCGTCGATGCTCCTTCCGGCCTACGATCAAAACGGGTACGTGATCCCACGCCCCGTCGGCCTCAAACCGGGAACCGATACCATCGACGCCACGGCGCCGGGGTATTTGCCGGACACATTGATCTTCCACGTCACGACGGGCACATATCTGATTACGGACATACCAGCCGTGCCGACGATTGGAAGTCCCTTTCTCATGAGTGGCTATCTCGCTGACTCGTTAGGTACGATCCACTATCCGCCATCGAGCCAGGCAACGGTTCTCGTCAGCTCGAGCAATCCGATGGTGCTCAGGCCGGCGTCCGATACGATGAAAATCGGCAACGGCACGGGCGGCTCCGGCGGATTCCAGATCAACGTCCTCGGCGCGGGCACGGCGACGCTCACGCTTCGTGATCCGTCCGGTCAGTTCGCGCCACGAACAAGCCCACCGATCAACATCGCACCGGCGAACCTGATTCTGACCACATTTGCGTCCACCAACGGCGAGCCAGCCACGCGGAGCCTCGGCATGCATCAGGGCGTCGCCGCGGGCCTTCGGCTTTCGACGGGTGGCTACGTGCTCCCGGACGGAGTGCAGCTCCACAGCACCGATCCAACGATCGCGCAACCGTCGGTGAGCAGTTTTTTGCCGTTCGGGCTCACGAATCAATTCGTCATTGTCGGCGGGGATCGAGCTGGCTCGGCCTGGATTGTCGCGAGCGCGCCGGGAATCATCAGCGACAGCCTGCCTGTCGACGTGGGGAAGCCGACCGTCGTTCTCATCACGCAGACATCAGCGACGGTCGGCGGGTTCACGGGTAGCTTGGTGCTCGAGCTCCGCGACCAGACGGGCCAGCCGCGCGCAACGACCGAGGATGTCACCTTCCGTATTGTCAGTTCGAATAGCGGTGTCGTCGCACCCGACTCGATGACGGTAACCGTACGAAAGGGCTTCTTCCAATCAAACCTCAGCAACGTCCGATTTGTTGGCGCGGGAAGCGCAGTGCTCCAAGCGATCGATGACCGCACGGGGTCATTCGCGTACGAGACCGGCGCGAGCGATCTGATTACAGTATCTGCTAAACCTTCTACACCGTGAGATTGCCGCTACGAGGATGCCGGTGGATCGCACACACTTCCGCGACCTCCTCGGCCAAGACGTAGCGAGAGGTTGGAGCCAGCGACAGCTCACGCCCTGGCTCCCCTGTTTCTCGAGTCGACCGACGTCGGGGTGTGACGCGCTCATCCCGCGACATCCTCGCTAGTAAAGCGGCTACGTTATTCGACGTATTCTGCTGCCGAGTGTCGACGCGCGATGTTGGCGCATGAAACGTCGCCGGCTGCTCTCTGGCATAGTCGCCACAGTTGCAACTCTGTGCGAGGCGGTTTGGCGCCTCACACATCGAGTATGGACGTCCAGTGCCTCGGTTCTTCTCGCGACGTTCGTCAGCTGCACTCTCCTGGGGCAGGCAGGCTGCCACGATCCGCCCACCGCATCGACTGGTCAGGGTGTGCGGGAGTTGTGGTCGCAAAGTCAAAATGGTGAATCTCAGGCGCGACCTCTCGTCTCGAATGACATCGTCTACTTCGGGACCGGCACAGGTGAGATCGTCGCTCGAGATTTCGAAACGGGCCATATGCGTTGGTCTACACGCGTCTCTTTTCAGAGCGAGATCGCCGGCGCGAATATGACCTTGCGCTCTGGTGTGCTCGTGGCCACCGGTGTGTGGGTAGTCGCCGGAATCGATGCGACGACGGGAGTATTACGCTGGACGTACACCACGCCTCCCGACACGGTCGATGCGGGCGCGAACCCGGCGCCCGGGCAACTCGTGGTGGCGCATATCGATGCCAATGACCAAGTGGTGTACGTGCCCGCATGGGGTGCTTCTGTTTCAGCTGTCGATTTACAAAGCGGACAAGCGGGTTGGGTATGGCACTGGACACGAACTGCCAGTGACACCGCTGCGAATGTCTTTCGTTCGGGCGCGGTTGGGACACGCGTGAGCGGTGACACCGTATTCGTCACTGGGTGGCACTCCCGTGATCGCGTTGGCCTAACGAGTGAGAACTGGCTACTGGCGCTCGATCGAAGAACGGGGCAAGAGTTGGCGCGCGTCACCGTCGCCAGCGGTACTGGCGGTGTATCCATATTCGGGTCGCCAGCGCTGCACGGCAATCAGGTGATATTTGCGGGCGTCGGCGGTCGCGTTTGGGCTGTTGATCGATCGACGTGGCGAGTGGCGTGGCAGTTCGCCGCAAAGCCGAAGTTCTCAACTTTGATCGCAGCGGAGCTTCACGGCGACACGCTCTACATCGATGGCGGGGACGAGTACCTGTACGCGATCAATGCAGCCGACGGTTCGCCGATTTGGAAAGCCAACACCGGCACCGGCGCGACGCGTGATCTTTTGGTCACCGATGCCAGGGTGTATTACCCCACTCAGGGGCGTCTGAAAGTGTTCGACAAAGGCACGGGCACCTTCGTGGCCGAGGCGTCGGTGCAGAAGCTGGGCGATATTTTCGAGACACCTCCAACATTCGCGCGCTCGCGCGTGTTCGTCGCGACTACGCCAGAGGCGTTGAGCCTCGCCGAACCGTAACCGGCCGGGAGCTCCGGTGAGGTCAGGGACTTACCCGCCCGACCGTCAGCATTCGCTCGCGCGTACCGTCAGCATTCGTCGAGAACCGCCCTCCATCATATTCCCTAAGTTGCTTTCGAAAGTTGCTTCCGACTCCTCAGCAGGGATCGTATGACTGTTCGCCGCACCGCGCTCCGCTCCCGCTCACGACCAGGCGACGGCGATCGCAGCACGGTTCAACATTGGGACTGGGATCCCGAGCGAATCGCCGTGGTCGTCTGTGACATGTGGGAGGCGCACCATTGTGTCTCAGCTGTGCGCCGCGTTGCGGAGATGGCGCCCCGCATGAACGAGGTGCTCACAGGCCTGCGAACGGAAGGCGCGCTCATCGTGCACGCGCCGGCGGACTGTATGGAGTTCTATCGCAACGCACCAGCACGGCGTTGTGCCCTGCTGGCTCCTCATGCGGATGCGCCGGCCGGTATCGATTGGTGTGACTGGGAACAGGACGAGTTGGAACAACTTCCGCCGAGCCTCACCGATCCGGGCACATGTTGCTGTACTTCCCCTGAGCCTTGTGGTGATCGTTTCCGCGCATGGACACGACAGATACCACTGATCGAGGTCGAGCCGGAGGACGTCATGACCGACGATGGACAAGAGCTTTTCAATCTGCTTGAGCAGCGCGGCATTTTTGACGTCATCGTCATGGGCGTTCACACCAACGCTTGCGTGCTCGGCAGGCCATACGGCATTCGCCAATTGACTTATCTGGGAAAGCGCCCAGTGCTTTGTCGCGACCTAACGGATGCCTTCCACCGGGATCCGCGCGGACATCACTGGGGAACGGAGCAGATGATCGCGCATATCGAGCGACGCTGGTGTCCCAGTGTCACGAGCGATCAGCTCGTCGGTGGCTCACCCTTCCGGTTCTTGCACACGCCAGGATAGACGGATACTGGATTGATGAAGCCTAACGAGCTCAGTTTACGCTACGGCATGAACCCCCATCAGGTGCCCGCTTCGGTTGCCCCTGTTGCTGGAGAAGGACTGCCGTTCCGAGTACTCAATGGCCGTGTCGGGTACATCAACCTACTGGACGCCTTGAAAGGCTGGCAAATCTGTCGTGAGATGGCGGAGGCCACAGGCCTGCCGGCAGCATGTGTTCTGAAGCACACGAATCCTGTCGGGGCGGCGGTAGGGCTACCACTGTCACGCGAAGCACAAATCGTGTTTGGTGTTCAGGCTCCGGAGATCAGTGACGTCGCTGCCGCCTACGTGCGCGCGCGCGCCTGTGATCCGGTTGCCTCGTACGGAGACTTTACCGCCGTGAGTGAGACTGTCGACGTCACGACCGCAAGACTCATCAAACAGGTCGTGTCCGACGGCATCGTGGCGCCGGCCTATGAACCAGAGGCTTTGCGTCTCCTGCGAGAAAAGAAAGGCGGCAATTACTTGATCATGGAAATGGATCCTGAATTCGAGCCGCCGTCACTGGAAAGCGCGGATCTCTTTGGCATTCGGCTAACGCAGCATCGTAACTCGGCGCGAATCAATTCAACACTCCTAGAACGGGCGGTCACTCGACGTGTCACGATCGACGAGGAGGTGATGCGAGATCTCATCATCGCCACAATCGTTGTGAAGTATTGTCAGTCCAACGCCGTGTGCATTGCGCGCGATGGGCAAACTCTTGGCATTGGAGTGGGTCAGCAGTCGCGAATTCAGTGCACTCGCATTGCGTGCGACAAGGCAGAGCAGTGGTGGCTGCGATGGCATCCATATGTGCAAACCTTGAAGTTTCGAGCGGCGCTCAAGCAATACCAGCGCGCGAATGCGCTCGAGGGATTGCTGCGCTGGAGTGAAGCAACGGATCGCGAGCGAGAGCGCGCCCTCACTGCCTTCGAAGGCTCGCCCGTTCCGCTTACGTCTATTCAGTGCGAGGATTGGATGAATCAACTCAGCAACCTGTCGCTTTCCTCCGACGGTTTCATCCCATTTCGCGACAACATCGACCGGGCCGTGAGAGCAGGGGTCGGTTACGTGCTGCAACCAGGAGGCTCCGCTCGAGACGACGAGGTGATTGCAGCATGTAACGAATACGGCATCTGGATGGCGTTCTCGGGGCTTAGGCTTTTCTACCACTAGGTAACTGCGGATGGCGGAACCATTGTGCTTCTGGGAGCAATCTCCCACGGATCGCCACCTGACTGCGCCCTCCAGTTGTAGGACCATCTTAAGTCCGCCGCTTCCGGGTCTAGCCTAGGTCCTTCGCACGAGGAGGTAACGTTCTCCCATACCTTCGGACTCGAAGTATGCGAGCCGACCCGGAATGCACGAGATGAAGGTCCCCATGCCTCTGCCGTGGACCCTCTCGACGGCCTCCTCGAGCGGCAATTCACAGCCGTCGAGATCCGGATCCTCTGAAAGGAGATAGCAAATGGCTGGCGCGCCGCGCTGCTCGAGAAGAGCTACGATCGCGTCGGTTGTCCGTAAATCCGAGCCAAGACGCTGAGCGTACCTAGGATCAAGATCTTGGAAGTGCGCCAGGGTCTGTCGCAACTTGGGACGACCCTTCTTGGTGCCGAGGAGCGTTAGGAATCGCTCCTTCTTGGGCGACGCGACAAACGCGTTGACGATCTCGATTGCAGCATCGCTCATGATGCAGGACCGTTGAGGGCTGCGAAACGGTAACACTCTTGCTGGCGGCGATAACAGGTCATTCGCTTGATGATGCCTTTACACAATGAGCGCCACCAGACGAGATCTCGGAATCTCGCGTTAGCGATCGCGAACGTGGTTGGTGGGATGATGTACTTCGTGCTCAGGGTCCTGGCTGTCGCCCCGCGCGCACCGACCGTGAGGCGGGACCCATCACTTCGGGTTGCGGCTCTTTGGGTGCTGGCGCTCTTCTTCCTTGTCAATCTTGCTTGGGGCGCGGCGATACTGGCGAGCCCCCGCTGGCGCCGACGAGAGTTTTATGGCTTCGTGTGGATTTATTGGATTGTCGTTGTGATACTCGGGTCAGGGCTGGCCTTCGTGTAGGCGCGCCTCCGCGGTGTTCACATCTCCTGCGGCTAGGCGAGATCCCAACGGCGACTGCCTAACGTCGCAGTATGCCCAGCGCTGCAAGTCGAGACTGAGAGGTCACGAGGACGCGGCGGATTAGGCGCCCTCTCGGTTCAAGAACGACTCTAGGACCACGCCTCGCGATCCCTCTAGTTCGTTGCAACCGGTGCGCGCCGAGAAAGCTAGTAAAAGAGGTGGGGTGACTCCGCCCCCAAAGCCCCAGGCTGCCGTCTTCGGAACGCCCAAACGTTCCCACCCGCCGCGCCGACCAAAAGCAGATGTGAGAAGTCCGTAAACAATGCCGCTCAGTGCGCCCCAGGCAGCCAAAACGAGAATCGAGCCGGCAAGAAGGCTGAGCCCTGGTCGCACATACGCATACCGCCGAGCATCAAGCCAGAACCAGACGATCAATGGGCTCGGCACCACGGGCCAGACAGCGCCCCAGAAGAGAGCGGTCCGAAGGAGTCCGCGAAGAAGCCGCATACGAATTCTCCTGAGAAAGGGCGAATTCTCTCGCGAATGTCCGCGCGAAGGCGCCTCACGCACGATTGCCGTGCGTGCGCTCATTGAAAGCGCAGCACCCCGATTGACAAGGCCGACGAGGGACTCCCGCCCGCGTCGCTCTGGAAGCGGAAGAAATTCTTCCAGCCCGCACACGTATTGAGGACGAAGAACGAGACGCCGCCGGGGGGCATGGCGTGGACGACCGTCGGCGGGTCCGCGCAATTCTGAGGATGCCACGTCACCATCGCGCTGGCGGCGAAGTTGTTGGGGAAGTCATTGGCCATGCCGTCGAACACGTCGCGCAGACGCCACGTTGGCGTCGTTAGGCGTGCGTCGTGCGGTGTGAAGTTCTGTATCAGAAACGTCGGTTGCAGATAGGAAGTCAGCGTCGCCAGCGACCAA
>DATEHJ010000008.1:0-7766 GCA_035279645.1 Gemmatimonadaceae bacterium | reverse complement strand
TGCACTTAGCTATCAAGTGCAGATCCCTCGTCGCTTCGCTCCTCGGGATGACAAAGACTACGGAATCACGGCGATCTTCTTATCCGTCTTACCTGTCGGCTTCACGTACAAATCCAGCCAGGCCGTGAAGCGCGCCCACTGATCGAGGATCGTTTCCTTGGTTACCTGGCCGTGATCCTCGTAGGGGTAGATGTACAGCGCCGCCGTCTTCCCCATGCCCTGCAGCGCGTGCAGGAGTCGGAGCGAATTCGTCGGATCCGTGCCGACATTCTGATCCTCGGCGCCGAGGTACATCAGGAGCGATCCAGTCAGATGGTCAGCGTATAAGAAGGGCGACATCGAGAGGTACGTGTCCTTCGCCTCCCAGAGATCGCGTCGCTCGCTCTGGAAGTTGTTCGGCGTGAGCGTGCGATTGTACGCTCCGTCGCCGGCGATTCCCGCCTTGAAGAACGGCGTGTGCACCATCGCATTGACGGTGCTGAACGCGCCGTAGCTGTGGCCGCCGATGCCTAACCGCTGGCGATCGATGTAGCCGAGGCGATCCAGCTCGTCGATCACGGCGGAAAGATTGTTGCGCAGGTCGTCGACGTAGTTGTCGTTCATCCGGCCGGTCGGTCCTACGATCGGTGCATCCGGCTGCACGACGGCATAGCCCTGCGTGATGAGAAGTTCCTTATTGCTCGGCGCCGACGTATGGAACTGATTGCGATTCTCGGTGCGCTTCGTCCGGTCGTACCCGGCCTGATCGGTGTACTCGGACGGATAGAACCAGAAGAAGGCAGGCAACCGCGTCCCTTCCTTGTAATCGCGCGGCAGGGTGACGTCGACGAAGAACTTGTAGCCGTCGGCGCGCGTCACCTGAACGCGCTTGCGCATCGCCTGGCTGATCTCCGGCGCGTAATCTTTGTTATGAGTCAGCTGCGTGAGCTGACCCGTTTTTATATCACGCACATATGAATCGGGGACCATCGTTGATGATTCGCGTACGACGATGGCGCGCGTGAAGTCGTCATCGAGCGGCGCGGCGACACGCTCGAACACATCGGCCGAGCTGAAGAACACGCGATCCTTCTTTCCAGTTTTGATTTCCACGCGATCCACGAACGGACGTGGAGCGCTGTCGGACCAGGTGTGGTAGAACTGCGTTCCGGTGAGATACGCGTAGTTGCCATCGCTGGAGAGAAGCGCGACCTCGCTCACGTTGCGTCCCGGGCGCGACACCACCGTTCCCGGATTCTGGTAAAACGTCACCGAGTCGGCGCCGTTGCCGCCACGTCCTCCGCCGCCAAATCGGCCGCCGCCTAACGTGCCGACGCTCAAATTCACGCCGCGAATGCGCGCGATCGTGTAGTGCTTGGCTGGCTCGCTGAGATACGTCGCGTACACCTGGCTCGTGCCGTTGCCGTTCTCGGCGGCGAAAACGAGTTGGCCGTCTTCAGACCAGAGCAGATCGCTGATTCGGTTGTTGCTCTGAAATACCTGCTTCGCGCTGCCTGCCGTGAAGGGCGCGTCCCACACAAAGAGATGGTCGTGGCGCGCCTGGCCACCACGGCCGCCACGGCCAGCTTGCGGCTCGTCACCGGCGCTGTCCGTCTGAGCGCCGCGCGCCGCCGTCTCGAGCTGGAGGTAGTAGAGCCCCTTGCCGTTAGGCAGCCAACCGAAGTTCCGCTTCATCGTGTCCGCGGGCGACGCACCGGCGCTTGGATCGTCGCCAAGGGCGTTGTCGCCGTTCCGCAATTCACGCTTCGCCAGCTCCGCGATCAGTTTGCCGTTCGCGTCCCAGATCGATTCCAGCGTTCCGAAGTTCTGGTACTCGACGAGGTACGAGAATGGCTTCTGCATCGTCGTGACGCGGAAGAACGCGCCGTCGGGCGACGGATCGACCGCCACGATCATCGCCGGAGGACCGATCTTCTTCGCGACGCCAGTCTTTGCGTCGATCAGCGCCAGCTGCCCACTTGTGTAATACTCGAGCTGCGCTTGCTCGTGCGGGTCATGAAGCAGCGCGTAGTCGCGGTACGTGCGGGTCTTGTTCTTCGCGTCGCCAACCATGCGAACCTGCGGTCCTGTCTCGATTGCCGGGTGCTGTGGCTCGGCGCCTCGGCCATCGGGTACGAGTACGGCGACGAGCGACTTCCCGCCGTCGGTCCAGTCGACCGTCGTCACGAGGGTCGCCAGCAGCGGCGTTTTGGTGATTTTGCGTGACTTCCCGGTCGCGGCGTCGGCGATGTAGATGTGAGTCGCGTCGTCGAAGTTCGCGAGATATGCGATCTCGCTACCGTCGGGCGACCACTTGGGGCTACTGATCGACGCCCCCTTCGGCGTGTCGATAGCGCGAGTCTGTCCAGTCGATGCGTCGATGACTTCGAGGCCTGCGCCGCCACGCGTGGTGAGCGTGCGGGCGCGATTCGCCTTGTAATCCACTTGAAGCCCGGCGAGGTAGTAGTGGGGCTTGCCGAACTGCTGCACACTCGGCATCCCCTCGCTTTCCAGCTTCAGAAAGTGCTTGTGGTCGGGACTCTGGTTGGCGAGTGAGACGTTCTGCTGCCACGGCGCGCTGACGATCTTCTCGATCGCCGGTGGCGGTTTGATGAACGTTTCCTTTGACAGGATCTCCTTGAGGGCGGCCTGCTGGACGACGTCTTGACCGAGGACAGGGACCGCGGAGATGGCAAGGAGAGCGGCCGCGGCAATAAGCATGCGACCGTTCAGCATGGGCCGACGGAGAGTACGCATCAGTGCAGCTCCGGTGTGTGCGTGGCGCGGGGAAAGTGCGGGTGGCGCACTGCCCCGAGCAAGTACGGACGCATCAGGCGATGTGTTGAACCATGTCATCCCGAGCGAAGGGAGGGATCCGCACATGGCCAGTGAGAGAAGCTGGAGCGTGCGCGAGCAGCGCACGCTACTCCAAATAGACTGATCTGCACTGAGCGCAAGCGAAGTGCAGATCCCTCGTCGCTTCGCTCCTCGGGATGACGCTGAGGCGTTAGGTTCGCTGCGCCAACATCCTGGTGCGCAACGTAGCCAGGCGACGTCGCACCGAACCATCGAGCACCGTATCGCCGACGCGTACGACAACGCCGCCGAGGATCGCTGGGTTCACGACGAAATGGGAAACGACTTCCTTCCCGTACGCGCGCGAGAGCTCCTTTGAGATCGCGCGCCGCCCGCGGTCTCCGGGCTCGTCCGCGACGGTCACGCTCGCGTGCAGACGCCCCTCGACCTGGTCGACGAGATCGCGGTACTCACGCGCGATCACCGGCAACAGCATCTGCCGGCGGTGGGTGACGAGCGCTTGTAAATAGCGCACGAATACCGGCGGCAGCTGCCCCTCGAAAGCACGGCCGAGGATTCGATTCTTCTGCGCGGCCGAGACGCGGGGTGACTCGAGAAACAGCTGCAACGAGCGATCGCTCTGCATCGCCTCGACGACGTCGTCGACTGCTTTGCCCCAGCCTCCCAAATCCCCGGCGCGACGCGCCAGCTCGAGCAGCGTCTCCGCGTAGTTGCGGGCAATCGTCGTTTCACGCATCAGCGGCCACTCGTCGTCATCGCCGGCAGCGTCGAGAGGAATCCCTCGACGAGCTCGCGGTTCTTCGTGTTATCCAGGTTTTGCTCGATGACCTTGCTCGCACCGGCAATCGCGAGGTTTACCGCTTCGCGACGCAACTGAGCGACGGCCTTTTCCTTTTCCGTATCGATGTCGCGTCGGGCGCGCTCGAGGAGCGCCTGCTGCTCCTGACGCGTCTGCTCGAGCATGTCGGCACGCATCTTCTCGGCGACAGCGCGCCCGTCGGCAATCAGCTTCTGTGCTTCGCCGCGCGCCGACTCGATCTGCCGGCGCTGATCGTCGAGGAGCTTATGCGATTCTTCGCGATCGCGCTTGGCGCTCGCGAGCGCGTCTTCCAGCGCTTTCTCGCGTTTCTCCACTGCGCCGAAGATTGCCGGAAAAGCCCATTTGTTCAGCATCCAGTAGAGGACGAGAAAAATCCCCAGCGTCCAGAGCATGAGATTGAGTCGCAGCGCGACCAGCGGCGGCGTCTTCTCGGCTTCCTGGGCGAAAAGCGTCGCGGCATTGCCGAGTATGAGCGCGAACGAAAGCATGAGCGTGCGCATGTGGAGCTCGAGTGGGTCTTCGTGTATGAGGTCGCTGCCGGAGCTCCCGGAGGCTCCGGCAGCGCGGAGTTTAGAACTTGAGTGAAATCAGCAGTGCGACGACGATGGCGAAGAGCGCCGCGCCTTCGATCAGCGCGGCGAGGATCAGTCCGCCGGTTTGAATCGTGCCGGCAATCTCGGGCTGCCGAGCCATTGCCTCGGTTGCCGAGCCGCCGATGCGGCCGATACCGATGCCGGCGCCAATCGTTGCCAGGCCAGCGCCAATGCCAGCGCCGAGCATGGCCCACGCGCCCTGATACTCCTTCGGCGCGTATGTGGTCGCCGCTTGTAGCAGCGGAAGGATTGTCATGTTCGAATCTCCGATCGTACAACGTGAAGTGCCAATGCTCCGCGCCAATGGCGCTACCCGTCAACGAGGTCCGGGCCTCAACGGGAATCGCTGATCGCTCGACCAGCTACATCAGGCCGCGTGGAGCGGGTGCGACCTGCGTGATGCGTTGTGCGTTGTGCGTGAAGCGTGATGCGTCGACTAGCCCCTAACCCCTAACTAGTGATGTGCAGCCCGTATCTGTCCGATGAAAACCGACGCGAGCAGTGCAAAAACGAACGCCTGAATGAAGGCCACCAGGATCTCGAGGAACATGATGAACAACGCCATCGGCACCGCGGCGAGCGCGATGAACCAGCCGAACATGAAGATCAGGCCGATCAGCGCGAGAATGATCACGTGCCCCGCGATCATGTTCGCGAAGAGACGGATCGTGAGCGCGAAAGGCTTGGTGAACTTCCCGATGATTTCGACCGGCGTCATGATCACCGACAACGGCAGCCGCAGATAAATCGGCATGTCGTGCGGCCAGTAGAGAATCGTCGAGATGTAGCCGCGACCCAGCGCGCGCATCCCCGCGATCTCGACGACGATGAAGGTGATGATCGCGAGCGTCGCCGTCACCGAGATATTGCCGGTCGGCGTCGAGCCGTAGGGAATGAGCCCGAACAGATTGCAGAACAGAATGAAGAAGAACAGCGTGAGAACGAGCGGGATGTACCGCTCTCCCCCGTGTCCACCGAGCACAGGCAGAAAGACGTCGTTGCGCAAATAGAGCATCACTGCCTCGAGCCCTGCTGCGAACCCCTTGGGCCTGCCGATTTTTTCGGTGCTCCTCACGTGAGAGCGCGCCGCGAAAATGACGACGATCCCGACGCAGAGCGCCGAGAGCAGGAGAAAGACGACGTGCTTCGTCGGGCCGAGATCGATGGTGCGGCCGCCGATATGGACGTTCCAGATCGGCAACGTCCACTCGCATCCCCATTCACCCCATCCCTTCACGCACGGCAACTCGACACGCTTCGAGTCCGTGATGTGCGGCATGATGATGTCCGCGGGACCAAGCCTCCTCTCCACGGGAGCAGCGGCCTCCTGCGCGGAGGCGATCCGTGGCAGAGCCAGGGCGAGAGCGGAGTACAGCGCGATAGCGAGCGACCGGTATCTCATCGTCGCAAAAAGAGTGGCTCGAGTAGCGTTGAGAGAAAGAAGAACAGAACGAGGCTGATGAGCGCGGGTACGGGGGCGAGACCGAGGACCTTCACCGCCAGCAAGCCGTACACGAAAAGCGTCAAGAACCGGACGAGAGACCCGGCGCCCCAGCCGGCCATCACATTGCGCGTCATCATCGATTTGGTCATCGCGAACGCGGCGATCTGGACGATTGCGGCGACGGCGGCACTCAGGCCGATGGCGGACATCGCGCCCGGACCACTGAGCGCGAAGGTCAACAGCCAGGCAACGAGTCCTATCAAGGCCAGTATGGCGAAAGCGTATCGGGCGACGGGATGCGTCATCGGGATCCTCCGCCTGAGTCGCGCTTGGCCGAACCCATGAGCTTTCTATAAATCGAGTAGAATCCGGCGCCGGCGCCGACGAACACGCAAATCAACACAAACCAGGGAGAGCTACCGAGGCGTTTGTCCAGCCAGATCCCGAGAAAAGCGAAGACGACGAGGCTCAGGGCGAACTGCAAACCAGCCCCGGCGTATTCCGACCCGGATGGCAGTTTCGACGTGTTTCGGGCTCCCGGCGGACGGCCGGTAGGACCTGGGTCGCTCATACTTGGCCCACGGTTCAGTGCCTCATCTGCAGGGAAAGCTAGGAGCTTGTGAAATTTTTCGCAAGCAAAGTCGCTGGTTGCTCGTCCACAGCTGACCAAAAATGGAATTGGTGATTCAAGTCATTTTCAGAACGCGACTTCTGGTGTTACATCTCGCGTTGACCGTTCGTCCCCGGCTTGGTTAAGTTGCGCCCCGCTTCGTTTTGATGGCGGATCGCTTCGGCCAAACTCGCCGGCTCCGGCCGACTCCGCTTACCGCTGTTTCCCGATCTGGGGCTCATGTCTTCCACAATGCTTTCGCCGTCTCGCGTCGCCATCGCAATTCTCTGCGCCGGCGCGCTCGCGTTCGCGTGCGGTCCGCGCACTCACTCCGAGGCCGCTTCCACCGCGAGTCTCGCAACCGCCGCTCCAGTGCTTCAACAGGGAACGGCGCACTCACACAATGATGGCGCCACGCTCGCGTCGAACCTCGACGTCAAGATCGAGCGCGAGGGAGTGCGCTTCGCGCTGCGAGTCACGAACGAGACCAAGAAGCATCTCGAGCTGACGTTCCCGAATGGTCAAACCCACGAATTCGTCGTCGTCGACTCCGCTGGTCGCGAGGTTTGGCGGTGGAGCACGACGCGCCCCTTCACACAGGCTGTGCAGAACAAGCTGCTCGGCGGCGGCGAGACGATGCGTGTGAGCGAGCAGTGGCCACGTCCGGTTCAGCACGGGAAATACACCGTGATCGCCTCGCTCAACAGCACGAACTATCCCCTTCAGGAGCGGTCGGACTTTCTGATTCCCTGACCGCCTAACGGCTGTGACCGTGAGACAATTGCCCGGCGAATAAAGTCGCCGGGCGTTTTCATTGTCACGCTCGGCGCATCACGCTCCGCGCGCCACGTCCGACATCGTCGTGCCGGTGAACAGCAGCGCCATGTCCGCTGGAAGCTCGGACGATGATGACAGCTTTGCTGCTCGCGCCGCTGACGCGGAATCCATTCCGAGAGCGTGCGCGAGCGTGAGCGCCCCAACGCTCGCGTACAGCTCAGCCGGCGTGTCCGGCACCAGGATTCGCGCACCGTACACGAGCACCGGACCGATCCCGACGAGCGTTCCGTTGCGACGCTGCACTTCGCTCAATTCGCGCAGTGTGCGCACGAATTCGAGCGCTTCGCTTCCGCGTGCGAATGTGATCTTATGCAGAATGTTCACAGCCACCTTCTGTTCTTGCCTCTTCCACTCCCGCCTGCTCCAGGCGCGCCTTTTCGCTTATCCGACCCCGACCGCGCGGGTGCAGCATTGATGCCAGTCGACGTCGCCATTACGGAGCCCGCGCCGTGATGCGTTTGCAATCTGTTAGCATCGCCGCGACTCTTACCACCGGCTGCCGGCGCGCGTTAGCTTCCACGCGTTCTCTGAACGGAGCACATTGGGCGTGGCGACGCAGACGAAACCGGTCGACGACTCGCGCGACCTCGAGCTGCTCGGCCAACTGGCGCGTGCTCGGCGTGCCTTGGCCCCGCGACCATGTATGCCGAGTTGCTCGACCGGGTA
>DATEHJ010000007.1:0-2906 GCA_035279645.1 Gemmatimonadaceae bacterium | reverse complement strand
TCTGCCGAGGCTCTGGATCGGCGCCCATGGCCGTTTCACTTCCCTATCGGACGAGGCCTCGGGGTGGATCGCCGAGCTACCGACGAGTTGGGAACGCGCCGGGCAGCCTTTCGAGCGATCGTTGGTCGACGCTGCCCTCCGCGCGCTCGGCCATCTCTCCGGCACGCAAGGCGAGCACGTGCTCATTCACCAAGACCTTCACGGCGACAACATCCTGCGGGCAACGCGCGAGCCATGGCTCGTCATCGATCCGAAGCCGCTCGTGGGCGAGCGAGAGTTCTCCCTTGCACCGATCATCCGCAGCTACGAGCTCGGGCATAGCAAGGCTGACGTCGTTAGGCGTCTGAATGTATTGTCGGCGGCTCTGCGCGTCGATCGCGAGCGCGCGCGCCTCTGGGCCATGGCACAAACGCTCGCCTGGGCCTTCGATGGCACGCGCGCGTCGCACCAACACGTGGAGACCGCGCGCTGGCTTTGGCGGGCTTGAATCAGGACTGCGTCTTGAACGCCACCTGCGCACTGTAGAAGAGCAGCACCGGAACTTTGAGATCCGGATACTTTCGCAGCATCGCCGACCTCAGCTCGTCGGCATTCGATGACGCCTTCCGAAATTCGTCGAAGTCTTTGAGATAGTTATCCATGAAGTGGAGCACGTCCGGCGAATCGGGCGCCGCGACGTCCTTCTTGTGCCCGGCGACCACGACCGCCGGATGCAACGCGGCCACCTGCGCGATCGACGCCCGCCACGCTGCGCGCGACGCCTCGCTCGAGCTGCCGAGCCAAAGATGCACGCCATTGAACGCGACATCGCCCGCGAGCACCGTGCGTAACGACGGAATCCACAGCACGCTGTTGGTCGGCGGCATCACGTCGCCGGTAAGATCGGGAATCACCGTGAGCTCCTCGCCGTCCACCGTGAGGTGCGTCGATGGAAGCACCTGCGGCGTGACGAGGCTGTCGGCAAGGATGTTCGCGCGCCGTGATTTCTCGCGCTGGAACTGGTACTTCGTCGTGTCGAAGTGCGCGAGTGCTTTCGCCGTCATGTACACGGGCGTCCCCGGGAATCGTTCGACGATCACCGCGGCTCCGGAGTAGTGATCGTGATCCGGATGGGAGATGACGATCGCCTTGAGGTGCTTCCCGGTTGCCGCGATGCGATCGGCGAGTCGCTGCGCGTCAGCCAAATGGTATTGCGCGTCCCAGAGCAGCACTTCGGTCGGCCCGACGATCATCGTTGCGACGACGTCGAACGACGTCGAGTCGCTGCCGACTTCTTCGATATGAAGCTTGGACGCAGGCGGCGTTCCCCTCCCATTCTTTTGCAAAGGCGCACTGAAGCCAACGGCGATCAGTGCGAGTAACGCGGCGCACGTGCGAGCGGCATACATGGCGTGATCCTCGTCGAAGGGTCCGCGCAACGTGTGATCGCACTCGGCCTCCTCCAACGATTCCAGTACGAACGGAACGCTTGACGGTACAAACCGGACGCATGTCCTCCCGAGGAGCGCAGCAACGAGGTATCTGCACTTCCCATTTGCGCGAATCCAACGCACGCCAAAGATTGCGGCTGTGCGCAACGGCTCCAATTCCACGCTTGATCGCGGCCGCTTCACGATCCTCGTCCTCACGAGCGTCGTGTGCCTAACGCTGCTCTTCACCGCGCAGGACGGGATGCGGCGCGGTCTGAGCGGGGTGCGCGTGAACTGGACGCGCGTGCTGGCGATCAACGCGCTCGACTGGGTGACCTGGGCAGTTCTGCTCCCGTTCATCGTCGCCATCGGCCGCCGCATTCGTCTCGAGGGTAGCACCAAGCGCGCCGCCCGCATCGCCGGCTGGATCGCCCTCGGCGTCGCCTTCTGCGTCGTGCAGTCGGTGATCACGGGGCTCACGATTCGCTTCACCAGTCCGCGGTTTTTCGGTATGGCCCCTCCACCAGGCATGATCGGGCCGCCGCCGCCGCCGCTTGGTACGTATCTCCTCAACTGGGGCCTGGCGACCTCGTCGCTCAACATCCTCATCTTCGGGATGACCGCCGGCGTCTTCCACGCGCTCATGTACTATCGTGACGTGCGCTCACGGCAGCTCCGCGAGGCCACTCTCCAGGCACGACTCGCGCACGCCGAGCTGAACGTGCTGCGCATGCAGTTGCAGCCGCACTTTCTCTTCAATGCGCTGCATACCGTGTCGTCGCTGATGGTGACCGACGTACCCACAGCGCAGCGCGTCGTCTCCGCGTTAGGCGACCTGCTCCGGTCCTCTCTCGATCACACCGCCGGCCAGGAGATCGCCCTCCGCGACGAGCTCGCGTTTGTGAGCCGCTACGTCGAGATCCAGCAGGCGCGCTTTCGACAGCGGTTGACGATCGACGTCGAAGTCCCGGACGCCCTGGGCGAGGCGCTCGTCCCGAGCCTGGTCTTGCAGCCGCTCGTCGAGAATGCGATCCGCCACGGCATCGAGCCGAACGCCGACGGCGGGCGGGTGTGGATCCGCGCCGCTCGGCGCGACGCGGACGTCGTGCTCACCGTCGAGAACGAGGGCGCACCTAACGGTGCACGCCCGCACGACGATCGCGATCGCGCCGGCGTGGGCCTCGCGAATCTGGAGGCGCGCCTTGCGCAGCTGTACGGTGGCTCACATGCCTTTCACGCTGGCTGGAATGGCGACGGGCGCTTCACGGTGACGTTGACCGTGCCGTACCACACCGACGCGTCGCTCTTCCCGGCGACGAACGGGGCGCCATGACGATTCGCGCGCTCGTCGTCGACGACGAGGAGAACATCACCTATCTCCTCCGCGCCGCGCTTCGCCACGCCGGCTACGACGTCGCGGTTGCGAAGACCGGGCGGCAGGCACTCTCGGCCGTCGCCGCCAACGCGCCCGATGTGATCGTGCTCGACGTGATGCTG
>DATEHJ010000006.1:0-5864 GCA_035279645.1 Gemmatimonadaceae bacterium | reverse complement strand
GCGCAGTCCTACCACGACCACAATTGGGGTGTGTGGCGCGGCGTGAGTTGGGAATGGGGTGCCGCACGCACTGGGTCGTTCGCGATTCTATACGGAAGGGTCGAGCCCCCCGATAGTGTCCTCGCGTCTCAGCCGCTGTTCGTCTACGTGGTCGACTCACTCGGATTTCTACGAGTATTTCGTCCGCGCACGATCTCCTACGTCGACGCGCCGCGCGACGGCGTTCGAGTCCCGAGGAGCGCCGAGCTGTTCGACGCGCGCGGTGACGATACGCTTCGCGTCACGCTACGCGTGGAGGACGCCACAGTCACTGACACGCGACGTCCGCTGATCGAGCGCGGTGACTACAGGGACGCGAAACGCATCGCGCGTCCATTCTTCGTGCAGATGAAGGGCGTTGCTCTACTGGACCTGCGAATCGCGGGGAAGCCGATCCACGCCGAAGGCTACGGATTCTTCGAGACGTACCGATAGCGCTTACAGCACTTCCCCGTGCTCCTCTGACCGACGCTCCGCGAGCCGACGCTCGACTTCGTCCGCGCGCGCTTCGGTGCGGCGAGTCGTACGCCGCCGCTGTTCTGTGCCGCGGCGGTAACCTTCTCCGACGAATGGCCGGACCTGTTCCCAGCTGCACGGCGGCGTCGCGCAGCCGCGCCAGCCGCGCTCGAGCTCAGGTTCCACCTCGTCGAACGAACGATCGGCAAAGTTCGGGTTGTTGCTCGCGATGTGACCGAGGAAATACGCGCCACGCACGTCGTCGTAACCGCGGTCCGCGAGATGCGCGCTCGATGACTCGTAATGCGCGCGGAATTCCTCGTCGTCCTCGGCGCTCAGTTTCTCCGCCGCTTCAGCGATCGCGCGCCCGGTCCACCATCCGCCGATCGCGCCAGCGATGCCGCCGAGCAGTGTGCCGACGGGACCAGCGGAGGAGCCGATCCCAGCACCGAGCAGCACGCCAGCGATGCCTCCCGTGGCTTCTCCGATTTCATCGCCGAGACTCGCCTGACCACGGTGCGCGCCAAGCGCGACGTCTTTCGCGCGCTCGAGGCGTCCGTCGATGGAGCCGCGGTCGGCAGTATCCCGATCCCTGTCGTCCATTGCGAGTTGTTCCTTGGAATCCGTGTCAGACTGATGGGGCAAGTTCGGTACCGGCTTGACACGCCTCGCGAGTAGCTGCCGATTGTGTCGCCATGGTCGAACGGACAGAGAAGGATCGGGGACGCGCCCGCATTCACATCGGGACACAAGGGTGGAATTACGAGGCGTGGGTCGGGCCCTTCTATCCCGTCGGTACGCGACCCGCTGACTTCCTTGCGATCTACTCGCGTGCATTCGCCACCGTCGAAGTCGATTCGACTTTCTACGCGGTCCCGCCCGCGAAGACCATTCGCGGCTGGGCCGATCGCACGCCGCCCGGCTTCTCGTTCGCGCTCAAGATGCCGCAGGAGATCACGCACGAGCGACGCCTGCGCGATGTCGCCGACACGACGAGTCTCTTCTTCGAGCGAGCGCGCGAGCTCGAAGACAAGCTCGGTCCGATTCTCATTCAGCTCGGCCCCGACTTCGCGCCGACGGAGCTCCCGGCGCTCGCGCAGTTTCTGCCTACGCTGCCGCGCGATATGCGGTTCGCGATCGAGTTCCGGCAACGCGGCTGGATACACGAGGGCGTGCTGGCGCTTCTCGCGGAGCACGGCGTCGCACTCGCACTCACCGACGCGCGGTGGATTCCGCGTAAGCAGATGATGCAACTTGCCGCCCAGCCAACCGCGGACTTCGTTTACGTACGATGGATGGGTCCCGACCGGGCCATCGTGGACTATTCGCGCATTCAGGTCGATCGAGCGCAGGAGTTGGAGCTGTGGTCAGGCGCGCTGTGGCAGCTTGCGGGAAAGGGACGCGCGGTGTTCGGATATGTAAACAATCATTTTGCCGGTCATTCCCCGGAATCGGCGCGCCAGCTTCAACTGTTGATGCGTCAAACACCAGTGGATCCGGCGCGGCTCGGCGAGCAGTTGACACTGTTCTGATTGGCGCACATGACGATCGCCATCGATAGTCTTCCTCGTGAGGCATCGCGCGTGGACGCCCATGCGGCGTCGACAGCGGATGCGTGGCATGCACGTGCCGTTGTGTTCGCCGCGGCGTGCGTGATGGTCGGCGTCTATTGGGACATTTCGTGGCACATGACGATTGGCCGCGACTCGTTCTGGACGCCCGCGCACCTCCTCATCCAGGCCGGCGGATTGATTGCCGGTGTCTCGTCCGGCTATGTCGCCTTGCGAACGACATTCGCCGGGACGCCGCAACAGAAAGCCGCGTCCGTCGGATTCTGGGGATTCAGAGCGCCGTTAGGCGCATGGGTGTGCGTGTGGGGCTGCGGAGCGATGGTGACCTCAGCGCCCTTCGACAACTGGTGGCACAACGCGTACGGCCTGGACGTGCAGATCATCAGTCCGCCGCACATGGTTCTGGCACTCGGGATCGTGGCGATCACCGTTGGCTCGTTGCTACTGACGCTCGCGCGTCAGAACCAAACACGAGGGCGCGAGCAGCAACAGTTCGGGATGCTGTTCACGATCGCCGCCGCGTTCTGGATCATGAATGTCTGGATCATGCTCTCCGAGTACAGCTACAAGGAGTTCATGCATTCCGGCTTGTTCTATCGCGTCGCGGCGACGTACTACCCGCTCGTGTTGCTGACCACTGCACGGGCGAACACGCTGCGCTGGCCCGCGACCAAAGCGGCGGCGATCTATATGGCGATCACGCTCGCCTTGATGTGGACTCTAAAAGTCTTTCCGGCGGAACCAAAGCTCGGTCCCATCTACCAGCACATCACGCACATGGTGACGATGGACTTTCCGGTCCTCCTCCTCGTGCCGGCAGTCGCGCTGGATCTCGTCAGGCAACGATTGGACGGGCGGGTGCGAGACCTCTGGCTGGCGCCGCTGCTCGCGGTGGTGTTCGTCGCGAGTTTTTTCGCCGTGGAGTGGCCATTTGCGAGTTTCTTAATCACATCGCTTTCCCGAAATTGGGTCTTTAATGGTGCCAATTACGTGTACTTCATGACCAACCAGTACGTGGCGCACACGTTTGAGTTTGCAAACTGGGATCCGTGGACGCGCGCTCTCGCGCCGCAACTCGCGCTGGCAGTCGTGCTGGCAACGGTATCGAGCTACATCGGCCTCAAGTGGGGGGCGTGGATGACAAAAGTGCGGCGATGATCGCGCGCTTTGTGGGTGCGTCGCCGCTTGCTCTAATCCTTGTCGCGCTCGGCCCGACGGTGTCCGGTGCGCACGTCGGCAGTCCCGATGTGATCTTCGACGGCAAGGCTGGACCGTACGATGTGCGTGTCATCGTCCGTGTGCCGATGGTGGTGCCTGGTCTGGCGGATGTCGTCGTGCGCGTGCTTCATGGCGACGCGCAGCGCGTCTTCATTCGGCCGGTCTTCTGGCGAAGTGGAGTCACCGGATCACCGTCGCCCGATGCGGCGAAGCCGGTCGCCGGCGCGTCGAGTTTGTACGCCGGCCAGCTGTGGCTCATGGCTCGGGGCGCTTATAGCGTGTACGTGACCGTCGAGGGCGCAAGCGGCTCGGGCATCGTGAGCGTTCCGGTGATGTCGGTCGCAACGGGACGTCTTGGCATGAGCTCGGAGCTCGGCGTCCTCCTGGTGGCGTTAGGCGCCCTGCTCGTCGTCGGTTTGATCACCATCGTCTACGCCGGCGCCGGCGAAAGCGTCGTCGAGCCGGGACGGACCCTCGATCGCCCACGACGGCGTCGCGCCCGAACGATCGCGTTGGTCGCCGTGCCCGTCGTCTGTCTGGCGGTCCTCGGCGGAGCGCGGTGGTGGCAGAGCGTCGATACGCAATACCTGGCGCGCATGTACCGGCCACTGGCCACACGCAGCTCGGTCACTCGTTTGGCAGGCCATCCAATTCTCCGCTTCGAGGTGATCGACAGCACTGGCGAAGCCCTTCGCCTCGACCCGCTCATGCCGGATCACGGAAAGCTCATGCACCTTTTCGTGATCGACAGCGCGCGAATGACGAGCTTCGCCCACCTACATCCGCTGTTCGACGACAGCGCCACCTTTTCGACAACCTTGCCGCCCCTGCCCCCCGGACGCTATCGACTGTTCGGAGACGTGACCTTCGAGACGGGACAGACGCGAACGCTCACGGGGATCGTCAGCCTAACGAGGGACGATTCGGTGCGAGCGGCGGACTTCATCCCTCCCGAGCGCGACGACGCCTGGACGAGCGCCGTTGGAACGATGCGGCACGATCACCTGGCGACGATCGATACTCTCGAGGACGGGTCGACGATGGAGTGGCTCGCCGATTCCTCGAGCATTCATCCGCGCGCCGAAGCGACGCTCCATTTCCGCGTGCGCGATCCCCACGGCGCCGTTGCTACGCTCGAGCCCTATCTTGGCATGAACGCGCACGCGGTGATCGCCCGAGACGACGGATCGGTCTTCATTCACCTCCATCCCGCCGGGACGATCAGCGTCGCCGCCCAAGAGGCCTTCGCGCTCCGCGACCGCGGGGACACCACCGCGAAGGGCCGCCTCCGACTCGGCGCCGACACCGAAGGCCAGCATGCGATGCCGATGTCCGGTGAGTTTTCCTTGCCGTATGCCTTTCCCCGCGCCGGGACCTACCACGTCTGGGTGCAGGTATGCCGCGCGGGTCGAGTTTTGACCGGGGCCTTTGACGTAGTCGTCTAGCGTGGCGCGTGCTGCGGGACGCGAGCGGCGCGAAGCTTCCCAAACTGTCATCCCGAGGAGCGAAGCGACGAGGGATCTGCTTTTCGCCGATCGAAAAGCAGATCCCTCGCTTCGCTCGGGATGACAGATATCATCCCGCATCCCGCCGAGTAACTTTCACGACATGCCCCGACGATTGGTGTTGTTCCTCCTCCTCGCCGTCGTCTTGGCAGCCGCGTTCATCCGTCTAGGCTTCTGGCAACTAAGCCGGCTGAGCCAGCGCCGCGCTCGGAACGCGGTGGTGAGCGCGCGACTCGCCGAGCCGATGGTGCCGCTCACGACGCTGCAGAGCGACAGTGCGAGCATGTTGCGCCGCGCAAGCGCGACAGGAACTCCCGATTATGACCACGAGATAATCCTGGCGGCGCGCAGCTACCAGGGATCGCCTGGTGTGTACCTGTTTACGCCGCTCCGAGTTGTTGGGAGCGACACCGCATTTCTCGTGAATCGCGGTTGGATCTACGCGCCGGACGGCGCGAGCGTCGACCTGAAAGGGTGGCGTGAAAAGGGGACGAACTTCGTTGGCTACGCCGAGGTGCTGCCCGATGGAGGCTTGTCGAGCCCTGATGGAGTCCTTCGGCGCGATGCCCGAATTGCTCGAGAGCTGAACCTCGTCACAGTGAACAGCCTTCTTCCGTATCCCGTGTCTCGTGTCTACCTGGTGGCCACGGCTCAGGACACCTCGAAGCCGGTGGCCGAGCGCGTCGCGAGGCTTCCGCCGCCGGCACTAGATGAAGGGCCGCACTTGAGCTACGCCTTCCAGTGGTTCGCGTTCGCCGCCATCGCACTCATCGGCGGAGCCACGGTCGCCGTCCGTGGACGGACGCAGTGAGGAAACGCACGGCCTGGAGGATGCACTCGAGATCGCAGATGACCGTGAGGGAATACACGACACCTCACGGCTGATACGCCCGATTGAACGGCGCGTCTTATGACGTAGTATGCGAAGGGTCGTGGCTTTGCGTCACTTTTCTAAGAGCTCTCTCATGGCTGACAAGTCCGCCGCACTCGCCACCGAAAAAGAAGCGCGCGACGTTGCCGAATCAGCGCGCGAAAGCGAGTGGTCTGGTCCGAGTTTCGTTCGCGAGCTGTTCCT
>DATEHJ010000005.1:0-5255 GCA_035279645.1 Gemmatimonadaceae bacterium | reverse complement strand
TGTGTGTGCCAGCGTCTGAGCCCGAGTGCAGGTGTATGGGGCGTTAGCCTGCCTGGATGATGAGTACTTGGGGAGGACCGCGACCACTGTCCTGCATGATTTGGCTACCCTGATGAATACAGTCTGCTAGATGTGCGGCTCATTCAGAGGCCGGCACGTCAGCATGCGCGGGAATGTCATGAAGCTGCGAGAAGAATCGCGTCGCGTGCGTATCGCCGCAGCGCGACAGCGCGCTTGTTGCATCTCTCTGACGCCAATTGATTTGTGCCGAACGACCTTGGGACCGATCAGGTGGAAAGAGTCACTGACAACCGAGTCCCTGACAACCTCCTGCGACCTAGCCAGTGAAGGAATGCCGACACACAAAACGCAGCCCACAAGGCGCGCATCATGGAATTGCTCCCGTAGGTAGAGGGGAGGCACTAGTGACCACAGTTATGCCTAACGGTTGGAGCTAGACGCATCACGCTGCGGTGACAGACTCGTGCTCAACGAAAGCGCTCAACTACCGTTGCTTTGCCGAGTGAATCGACAAGCACTCGCCCTCCACCGCCGACGCAACGTATCGGTGGTCGGCACACCGGAATTAGGGTAATGACCGTGGCCGAGTCAGTGCGTTGATAGCTGAGGAGTCGATACACCTGACGTGGCGCGACCTTTTCCAGGGCCGCAACAGCGTGCAGGACCACAAAGGCGCTGTCCTTGTTCTGTCGCTTCATCGCAGCCGTGTCTCGCGGCGGAACGACGATCTGCTTGATGGCATTCGCAGGCGCAGATGCGTCCCGTCCGCAGGAGAGAGCGAGCGTCAAGCCGAGCCCGTAAGACGGCAATGAGAACGAACCAGTCACTATTCGCTTCAGTACGCGGATGGCGCGGAGGCGAATCGTTATGCCGCTTGGTGTCATCTCGTCCTCATCCACTTTGCCGTCATCACAATGAGTACAACTAGAACTACGGCACAGATGACGATGAGCGAGAGGGGCGCTCCCACGCCGACGAGACCGCCCGAATCGCTCTTGGCCTCCATTGTGTGCGCCTTGTTGCGAAACACGGCGACGCAACCAGCAATCACGATGATCCACACGAATAGGATGTGATACCACCGCCAGTTGCTGAGGCTCATAGCGCGAACATACAATCAGCTTTGCGCCACGCAAGCAGCGCCCGTCGGGGCTTTAAAGTTCTCTAACGCCAATTTGACGCGAGAGCGGGCAAATGACCCGAAGTCACCTGGAATGGCGCGCTTGCGTTATTGCGGACACGAGGTGAAGACTTAGCGGCACCGTTCAACAGACTCTCGCAACCGACTCCCGATGCACTCCTTGGCGATCGCTCCAAAAGCCGGCCGCTGGGCGAACTTGCGAATCGCGGTGATCGTTGCCGGCATCGGCTGCAGCGGATTGATCGAGCCGCACAAGGTACCGGCCTCGCTTCAGGTCGTCGCCGGTCTGGGCCAAACGGATACGATTGGCGTCTGGCTCAGTATTCCGCTCACCATCAGCGTGCACAACACGAAAGGCAAGCCGGCAATTCAAACGCCCGTCACGTTCACTGTGCAGCCAATGCCGGGAGTCAGCACGGCGCCGGCGCTCGTGAAGCCCACGACATACGTCTACTTCGCCGGCCCTCAGACCGCGATGAAAGAGTGGACCGACAGCTCCGGGCATACGGCGGTGACGGTGCTATTCGGCGCCGTCGCTGGCAGTTTCAAAATCGCGATCGACGGAAATGACCTGGCGGTTCACGACACGGTGTCGTACACGATCCTGCCCGGCCACGCCGTGCGGATCACGACGTCACCGACCGACTCCGCGCTCTACGTCGGCGCGAGCTATCGAGTCCGTTCACAAGTTCTCGATCGCGCGGCCAACGTACGCCCGGACTCGGTCTACTTCAGAGTGGACAGCTCGACGGCTGTCGCGACTGTACAGGCAAGCGGCTCGATCACCGGGGCCGCGATTGGACGAGCGCGCGTGCGACTCTCGCTGGCCGATTCGTCCCTGGTGACCGCCGCGCGCGTTACGGTGGTGCCGCAGGGCACACTCGGCGTCGACATGGCCGGTTATGCGCTCGACTGGGGCCTCGCTCGCGTGAACCTCGACGGATCCGGACATCGCCTGCTCGTGAGCGCGCCTAACAGCTATACGCCCTTTCCCTCGTGGAGTCCGGACGCGTCGAACATCGTGTACAACACCGGCGACGTTTTTTCTGGTCGATTGATGCGCGTCGATACGCTCGGCCACGTCTCCGCGATTCAGCATAGCGGCACGCTCTCGTCCGAGACGTGGCCGCGCTACTCGTACGACGGGAAGTACATCTACTACACCGCCGGCTATTACCCGGACAGTCTCGACAGCTATCGCATCAATTCGGACGGGAGTGGGACGCCTCTCCTCGTGACGCCACCGCGCACGGTGAGCGAGCGATTCTGGAAGGCGTCGCCATCGCCTGACGGCTCTCTCGTCGCGTTCACGGTGGCCGGCTCCGCGGTCTCGCTCGTGTCCACGAGTGACGGCAGCCTTCGCGTGCTTTCCACACCGACATCGGCCGAGTCTCCGCGCTTCTCGCCCGATGGGACCTGGATTGCTTTCGTCGACGAAGAGAATCGACAGCTGCACGTGGTTCACCCGGACGGTTCGGGATTCCGCACGCTGACTCCGCCGGGTCTTACCGTCGATCACTGGGGTCACGACTGGTCGCCGGATGGCGCGTGGATCGTGATCCGGGCCGACGGGACCGGCGATCAGCTCGCCATTGTCCGCGTCTCCGATGGGCTGCTTTTACCTCTGCCGTACGCGCGTGACATGTTCGAGCCTACGTGGCGACCTGTACCCTGAGAACGTGGCTGGTGCAGGGGTCGTCGATTTCAGCCACCTTCGTTCGACGTATGGTTAAGGAGGCGACACGAACCGTCGACCTTCACTACGCTCAACCGTCTGAGGAGAAGCACCAATGCGCTACATGTTCATCGTGAAAGGCTCCGAGAACCTCGCCGAGTCCGGGCCGCCGCCCGCCTCGCTGATGGAAGCGATCGACAAGCTTGGCGCGGAAGCGGCCAAGAGCGGCAAGATGGTTTCGTTCGGAGGTCTCAAACCCACGGCGACGGGTGCGCGCATCCGCCTCGTGAACGGGAAGCTCGTCACGACCGACGGCCCGTTTACCGAGTCGAAGGAAGTGATCGGCGGGTTCACGATCATGAACCTCGCGTCGAGGGAAGAGGCGATCGAGGCTGGTCGCGAATTCATGGAGCTGCACCGCGTTCACTGGCCAGCCTGGCAAGGCGAGACCGAGATCCGCGAGATGTACGAGGAGGCGGACGACGTGAGGGCGACGCAGATCGAAGGGAGTCGGCAACTCGAGCACGCAGGCGGGGGCCGCGGCCACTAACGATTGTAGGCGTGGGAACCACTTCCCACTGCACACTACCCACCTCTACACTGACAGCTCTCGCTTCGAGACGGCAGCCGTGAAGCAATAGCTATCGGTGTAGAAGTGGGGAGTGGTCAGTGGCATGTGGCGCCCCCAAGCACGCGGATCCAAAGAATCTGACACCTGACGTCGCCGTTGATCTGACGCCTGCTACCTCGATCCTGACCTCTCGAACCTGGACTCGGTCTCGACGTCGCGATCCTCCCGGCGATCACGCATTTCTATCCGTGCAGCCGTGGAAGTTCGAGTTATTGAGCTCCGACTGCGGAATTGGAAAGTTCACATCGTGACCGTAGTTGCCACTCTTGAACCACGCCGCGTTCTCTCCCGGAAAGACCTGCGCCGCCGTCAAGTTGTACTGGCGAATCAACCGTCGCAGATCGCCTAACCGCTGACCGCGACCGAATGTCCAGAAGGCCTTCTCGCGGAAGAGCTGCGCGAGGCGCGCCGGATCGGTGCCGGGATCGGTGAGGGCCGTCATCGCTGGTGTCGTCACCGCGCCTAACGTCTGCGGCGACGCGCGCAGCGCGTTGAGGATCGCTAGCGTCCCAGTGCCAGGCGTCGCGTAATTCCCGCTCTGGAACGCCGCCTCGGCTTCGATCAGGCGCGCGTCGATGCCGTTGACGACCGACACCGGCGTGTCGCGCAGCGGCCAGACACCCTGCGCGGTGTAGAGCGTGACGCCGTCGAAGGAGAACTTGAACGGCTTGGACGTGGGCACGCGCGGATCCTTCGCCGAAACGAATGGCAACGCGTTGACGACCGTCCCGAGCTCGTCGACCGAATCCTGAACCGATAGTCGACGAGCACTGATATTGAGCGCCCAGATCTGGTTGTCCTCCTTTCCGGCGCTCCACGTCTCGTTGAAGGTGTAGTTCGTCGGCACGCCGGCGACGGCCGTCGCGGCGGCGGCACCCTGACCGCCCATCCCGAGCAGGGCGCGGCCTTTGCCAATCTGGGCGGCGAAGAGGACGCTATTGTCGACGGCACCCGATGGCAGCTTGTCGTTGGCGATGGCCGAGTCGAATGATGCCGCGGCGAGCTTGAACGCGTCGATGACGCTGATCGGATTGCCGGCCGTCGCGTTCCCCGTCGTGAGATCGATGGTCGCGAACGGCTGACCGTTGCAGAAGTCTTGCGCGGACTGCAGCTCGGCGAAGCCCTTCGCGAAGAACATTTGGCCGACGGCGGCAATCGTTGCGCCGCGGTTAGGGTACTTGCGCAGCATCACGATCGCCTGCGCCGCCGCCACGCGAGCCCGGCTGACGAAGCGATAGGTGTTCGAGATGAATGAGTTCGAAACCTCGACATTGCGTTGATCGGTTTCGTCGCGCTGAATGAACGTGTCGCCGGACCGATACTCGTCGACCAACAGACCGTCCATCATCCACGGACCCTCGTTCGTGTTCGGATCGCCGACGGTGGCGTGCTTCAGCCGTCCCAGCGCACCGACGCGCAACGCTTCGGCGCCGTCCGGACTGTTCAGATCACTGGCATTGATGATGTCGGGATCGGTCGCGCTCAGCAGCTTGTCGTTGGCGCTGCAGCCAACGAGCACGGCACCCACGGCAATCACGAATGCGACACAACGAAAGTTGAGCATATATGAATTCATGAGAATATCCTCAAAAACCAACGTTGAGGCGGAAGATAAAGTACGTCGGTGGCGGGATCGTCTGGAAATCGGAGGCGATGTTCGACGTGTTGCCGGCGTCCGCATTGTCCTCTGGATCGATGCCGGTGTACTTGGTCCACTTGTGCAGGTTGCGCACGGCAAACGTCGCCGTCGTGCTTCGGGCGGCGAGGTATCGCGACGTCCACCGCTG
>DATEHJ010000004.1:0-8346 GCA_035279645.1 Gemmatimonadaceae bacterium | reverse complement strand
GGGGACGGTGTCGACACCGAGAACCTCGGCGCGTCGCGCCGCATTGCTCCCGCCAGGGCAGACGAGCGTTACCTGGTGACCCCGCGCGCCCAGGCCGTGCGCGGCGGCGACGAAGGCGCGCGCGCATCCATTCCAACGCTTGTCGCCAACGTAGAAAAGCACGCGCATAACGAGCGTCAGGCTTGCGTGGCGGCTACCGGAGAGGACGCCTCCACCGGCTCGTCGCGGAATTGCATCGTGTAGAGACGGAAGTAGGCGCCGCGGTGACCGAGCAGCTCCTGGTGGGTACCGCGCTCGACGACACGTCCGCGATCCAACACCAGAATCTGGTCGGCGTGGACAACGGTCGAAAGACGGTGCGCAATGACGAACACGGTGCGGCCGGCGAGCAAGCGATCGATGGCTTCCTGAACCAACCGCTCGGATTCGGTGTCGAGCGCCGATGTGGCCTCATCGAGAATGAGAATCGGAGGGTCGATGAGCAGGGCGCGCGCGATCGCGATGCGTTGGCGCTGTCCACCGGAGAGGCGCGTCCCGCGTTCGCCAAGGACGGTGTCGTAGCCTTTGGGCAGCTCGGAGACAAAGCCATGTGCGTTCGCGGCGCGCGCCGCGGCGACGATCTGCTCCTCGCTGAAGCGACCGGCGGCACCGTAGGCGATGTTGTTCCGCACCGTGTCGTTGAACAGCACCGTGTCCTGACTGACGATTCCCGTTAGGCTTCGCAGCGAGGCGAGCTCGATCTCGCGTGTGTCGACCCCGTCGACGACGATGCGGCCATCCGTTGGCTCGTAGAAGCGCGGAATCAGGTCGACGAGGGTGCTCTTGCCCGCTCCACTGGGTCCGACGAGCGCGACGACCTCACCCTTCTTCGCCGTGAACTCGACTTCCGAAAGCACGGGCTCCGTTTCGTAGGCGAACGAGACACGCTCGAACACCACCCGGTCGTGGAAGCCGTCGACTTTGCGCGTGCCGTTGTCGGTCATCAGCTCCGTTGGCGAGTCGAGAATCTCGAAGAGGCGATCGCTCGCCGCGAGGGCTTGCTGCGCCGTGGTCGGGACTTGCGAGAGCTGTTTCAGCGGCTGCAGGAGACGCATAACGATGACGAGGAACGTGATCAGCTGTGCCGGCTGCAGCGTGTGGCCGATGAGCACCATTCGCGCACCGATCCACAGAATCGCCACGGCCACCAACGTGCCGAGGAACTCCGTAATCGGCTGAGACAGGAAGGCGACGCGCGTGATCCGCATCAAGCCGTCGGAGTAGCGATTGCTGGCGTCTAGAAAACGGCGTTCCTCGTAGGGCTCGGCGCGAAATGCCTTGACCAGCCGAACGCCGGTCACCGCTTCCTGGAGCACGCTCGTCATCTCGCCGTAGTCGTCGCCAAGGCGGCGGTATCCGCGGCGGAGCCGCCTGAGCATCGGCTGAAGCGCGCCGACGACGAGCGGCGCGACGATGAGCGCGATGAGGGTGAGCTGAAGCGAAGTGGAGAGGAGGACAGCGACATACGCGAGGACGAGGGCGGCGCTTTGAAATGATTGCGTGACGAGCGTCGTGATGACCGCCTTGACCTGAGTCGTGTCGGAGATGACGCGCGAGATGATCTGGCCCACCTTCGTGCGCGCGAAGAATCCGAGCGGGAGGTGCTGGAGGTGCGTGTACACTTCGTCACGCACGTCACGCGTTACATACTCCTGAAGCTGCGCTCCGAGGTTGCCGGCAAGCCAGACGAAGAAATTCTTGAGGGCGACGGAAACGACGATGATGAAGATCACGATCTGGAGTGATCCCATCCTATCGTTGGGGTCGAGCAACATGCCGATCGTGCGATTCAGAAACGCGTTGAGCCAGCCGGCATTTCGCGGGAGCAGGGATTCCATCCCAAACAGCGCGTCCAGGAATGGAATGAGCAGCGAGAATGAGTAGGCGTCGAAGAGTGCGGCAAGCGCGCTCGCACCGATCGCGCCGAGCATGCGGCCGGAGTGTGGGCGGAGGAAGCGCAGGAGTCGGCGGTACATCAGCGGGGAGTGAGCAAAGCGACGGGGAGGATACACTCCTCGGGCGTCACGCCGCCGTGAAGGAACGAGCCCCGATAGCGGCTTTGGTACTCGCGCAACTTGGTCGGGTACACGAAGAACGTGTCGCCGGTGGCGAGCAGCGTGTTCGCGCCGAGGCCGCGGCGCGGAAGTTTTAGCGAATCCTCATTGGAAAAAAGCAGCGCGTAGTCGGGATTCTCGGCGCGAAGATCTTCGCCGAACTTGTAGCGTAGATTTGGCGTCGCGTCGCGCTTTGCGAACACCGTCGCCGGCGTTTGGCAGTGAATGGAGCCGTGATCGCTGGTGACGAGCACTTTCACGCCGCGATGCGCCGCTTCACTGAGCAGCGAAAAGGCCGCCGATCGACGAAACCATTGCTGGGTGAGCTCGCGCAGCGCGGTCTCGTCGCGCGCGACCTCGTAGAGAATGGCCGACTCGGAACGACCGTGCGTGAGCAAGTCGATGAAGTTGAATACGCAGGCGCCAATTCCTTCGGCGGCGAAGAAGCTGCCGAGACGGCGCTCGAGATCGTCCGCTTCGGCCGCCGAGGAGATTTTCTCGTAGCGAACGGGAACGCGCTTGCCCAGCTCCGCGAGCTGTGCTTCCAGGAACTCTCGTTCGTGCGCGTTGAGTGTTTCATCCTCACGTTCGCCCCACCAGTCCGGGAAGCGCGCCGCGATCTCACAGGGAAACAAGCCGCTGAAGAGGGCATTTCGCGAATAGGGAGTCGCGGTGGGCAGAATGGAGAAATAGTGTGTCGTCTCGATCTCGAACAGCGTCGTCAGGCTGGGTGCGATCGAGCGCCACTGATCGAGCCTCAGACAATCAATGACGACGAACAGCGCTTGGCGGTCGCGCTCCATGATCGGCAGCAGAAACTCGTGGACGAGATCAATCGAGAGCGGCGGCCGATCGCCCCCGAGATCGCGGAGCCACTGCGGATAGGCAACTTGGATGAAGCTCGCGAACTCGCGGCGCATATCGGGATACAGTCCGCGCAGCGTCTCGGTGAGACCCGTCTCGGACGCCGCCACCAGATCGAGATCCCACTGTGTAAGCTCGGAGAATCGATCGATCCAGCCTCGCCAATCGAGACGGCGAAACGACTCGGCCTGCAGCTCGCGAAAGCGCTGCACGAAATGCCGCGCCACTGCCTGCTGATGAATGCGCGCCCCCTCGAGCAGGCGTGCGACGACGGCGTAGACCTGACGCGGCGTCACGGGTTTTACGAGATACGAACTGACATCCGCTCCGAGCGCTTCCATGAGCGTGGTGTCTTCTTCGCTCTTCGTAACCATCACGATGTCGAGAGTCGGCGCGATCTCTCGGAACTCGCGGAACGCGTCGAGTCCGCGCATGCCCGGCATCTGCTCATCGAGCAGAACAAGGTCGAAGCCGCGTCGGCGGAGCAGCTCGGCGCCGTCCTCGGCATTGGTTGCGGATTCCACGATGAAGCCTTTGTCCCGCAAGAACATGCGGTGTGGCTCGAGAAGCTCGGCTTCGTCGTCCACCCAGAGCACGGACTTCCCCATTGCTGCCATGTCGGGGGAATGTAGCCGCGATCCGTCGACAGCGGGAAGCGCTTCCCACGACGCGCACGCAGCATCAATTTGCTCGCGTGACTGCCACGCAAGGTTCCTTCGCGCCGGTTCTACCGCCGTACGCGCTCTCGTCCCCCGCATTTCGATTTCGCGCGCTCGCGTCGCTCGCCGGTCGCGCACCTCTCGGTGGACCACGCGAGGTCGCGCTCGCGACGTATCTCGTCGCACGTCTCGTCGACGACTGCTTGCCCGCGAAGGAGCTCCCGATTGATGCGCGGAAGGCGCGATCCGCCGCAGCGCGCGGCTGGTTGGCGAGCGCCGCACTTCCCGCCGCGGTGCGCGCGCCGATCGCGAAGCTCGCTGACGTGACTGCTGGTGAGGGCAGCGAGGCGTCAGCCGCTCTCGCGAGTGTGATCGCGGCGACGGGCAATTATCTCGACGCACCGGCGCGATTGGAGCTCGATCGCCTCGCGCGCGCGCTCCCGAAGTGATGCGCGCGCGCAACACTCAATCGGCGCGCAAGCTTGCCGCGTCTGCGCAGCGCGGGCATTTTCGGCCATGACTTCCGAGGGAGAGACATCGGCGCCATCCGACGCGGCAGCGACGTCATTGCCCGAGTTGCTCGGACAAATCGACGCCATCGCCGAAGGCGCGCCGGACACCGATACGATCACGAGCGGATTCCCCAGTCTCGATCGCAGCATCGGTGGTGGATTCCGTCGCGGTGATCTTGCCGTGCTTGGTGGTGACGTCGGCAGCGGAAAATCCGCATTCGCGTTGGCAATGGCGCTGCGCTCCGCGGAACGCCACTCGGTGGCGTACTTCTCCGCCGAAATGACGCCGCAGCGCCTTATGGAGCGCGTGCTGGCGATGGAAGGGCGTGTTCGCGTCGACGAACTGCGCCAGGGGACACTCGATGAACTGGCGCGCGCGCGCGTTGGCGCCGCGGCGGTGCGTCTGCGCGAGCGGCTACCTCGCTTCGGCCGCGTATCAGCGGACACGGAGGACGGATTGCCCGAGGGCTGGGACGAGGCCGGAGTTCCGGATCTTGTCATCATCGACGCGATTCAAGGAATCGGCACCGGACGCCGCGACATCGCGGAGGAACAGGCGTCGGCCGTGCGTGCATTAAAAACGCTGGCGCTGGACGCGGGCATCGCCATATTGGCAACGGCGCAGCTTCCCTTGCTGGTTGCTCGCGCGGATCGCCGACCGCTGCTGGACGATTTCGGTGCGCTCGGCGCAGTGAAACATCATGCTGACGTCGCGCTCGCGCTGTATCGCGAAGGCATGTACGACAACGCGCGCGACGTCGAGGGCGCAACGGAACTTCTCGTGCGGAAGAATCGTCACGGCGGCGCGGGCTACGTCGATCTCTATTTCTACGCGCAGTGGATGCGTTTCGAAGACATGCTGGATCCCGATCGGTAGGAGACTGGATGATGCTGACGACGAACATCGTACGTTTGATCGGCTGTGCGGTCCTGACAGGGGCGTCCTTGTACGCAGCTGCGTGCGCCACCGCTGGCGCCGGCGGTCCCGAGGCGATCGCGCGTCTGGAGCGTGAGCGCTCGACCAATCCGCAATCGGAGCCGGTGCTTCGATCCCTTGGAATCGCTTATTACAAGTCTGGAAACTTGAAGGAAGCACGCGCGGCGCTCGATCAGGCGACGAAGCTCGATCCACGCGACGGCACAGCGGCGCTGTTTCTTGGCCTAACGGCGGAGGCACAGAACGACTTCGTCGCGGCACGCACCGCGTACTTATCCTACGTCCAGTACGGGCGAACGAGCCGCGTTCGCCACGCGCTCGAGGCGCGGCTCGCCGCACTACAGCGAAAGCAGCTGGAAGAGACGGCGAAGGCCGAAGTGCGAGACGAGCGACGGCTCGCGCAAGTGGCCGGAACACCGAACGTGGTGGCCGTGCTCCCGCTTTCGTTCAGCGGCGCCGACACGTCGCTCAAGCCACTCGAGCGCGGGTTGGCGGAACTGTTGACGACGGACTTGGCGCGGTCGTCGCGCCTCACGGTCGTCGAGCGTCTCCGGCTTCAGGCGGTATTGGACGAGATCAAGCTGCAGACAACAGGCGCGACGGACTCGTCGAGCAATGTCCGCGCAGGCAAGATTCTCCAGGCAGGTCGCCTCGTGCAGGGCTCGATTCTGCAACAGGGACAGGATCTTCGCGTCGACGCGGCGGTGATCGACGTTCCGACGACGCGCGTCGCTGGCGCCACGAATGACAATCGCGCGCTCGACCAGTTGCTCACGCTCGAGAAGAATATCGCGCTGGGCCTGTTCCAGCAGATGGGAGTGACGCTGACGACAGCCGAACGCAACGCCATCGAGCAACGTCCGACGCGCTCGTTGGCGGCGTTCGTCGCGTACAGCCGCGGCCTGCTTCTCGAGGACGAAGGCCAGTTCGAGGCCGCCGACATCTTCTATCAGAATGCCGTGCGGCTCGATCCGAGCTTCAGCGCGGCGCAGACGAAGAGTCAGGAGGCGCGTCAGATCATTGCTGGGAATCAACTCACGTCGCGATCGATCGAGAGCAATCTGGCCGGCAGCGCCGAGGGCCGCGTGGTGGATGCGGCGACGTTAGGCACCGTGGCGACGGGGAACGAGAGCGGCGGCACCGCGCTCGGCGTCGCCGACGGCCTCAATCCGACGGCGGCGGGCTCCGCGGCGACGAACGCCGCCGGCGCACTCACCGGGCCGCCGCTCCGCGATCCCGCCGCGTCAGGTACCGGTATCGAGAACATCGGTTCAAAGACGGCGCGGATCGAGATCGTCGTCAAGCGCCCATGAGGAGATGATCATGCGCCAACTCATTTCCGCCGCCGCGGTCACGACGATGCTCGCCGCTCCACTCGCGGCGCAGTCCGTATACGACACCAACCTGCGCGGCGCTCCGCAGTTCGTGAACTACCAGATAAATGCTCCGGTGAACGAGACGATCTCAGAGTTCACGCTACCGATCTTCGTCGTGATTCCCGTGTCGTCCGTGTTCAGCTTCGATGTCGGGACGGCGTACACGTCGGCGCGCGTTCAGCCTAACGGCACGGCCGCGGGCGAAACGAGCACCGTAAGCGGGCTCACCGACACGCAGATCCGCGCGAATCTCAGCCTCGGCAGCGACTTCGTCGTGCTCACGGCGGGCTTGAACATCCCGACGGGCAAGGAGACCGCGTCGCAGACGGAGCAGCTTGCGGCATTCCGCATCGGTAACGACTTCCTCGCGTTTCCGATCTCCAACATGGGCACCGGATTCGGCGCGACGGCAGGGCTCGCGATCGCTCGCCCGATCGGCGACTGGAACCTCGGCTTCGGAGGCAGCCTGCGACAGAGCGCGTCATACGAGCCATTCGTCGACAACACGGGTACGCGTCCTCGGTTCCAGCCCGGCAACGAGTATCGTGGCCGGATCGGTTTGGATCACGCGCTCGGCACGGGGCGATTTGCCATTGGTTTCACGTATTCTAAATTCGGCAACGACGAGATCGACCGCTCGATCTACAATACGGGCGACCGGTACATCGCGCAGATGGGATTCAATAACTCGTTTGGCAACACGAGCTTCCTCGTGAACGCCTGGGATCTTTATCGCCGCTCGGGGACGATCTTCACGGGCGACAAGACCGGCCCGGAGAATATCGGTAACCTGCTCGTCGGCGTTGGATTCCGCACGATGGGCGGCGTACTCGAGCCGTCGGTTGAGCTGCGCAATTGGACGCAGCAGGATCTGAGTACGAGCATGCTCAGCACCTTCGCGCTTCGCTACAGCGTCGACGCGGGCGGCTTCGCGATTACGCCGAGCGCCGGCTACACGGCGGGCAGGTTCGCGTCGCTGGATGGGAGTGCGGACATGAACGGTTTCCGGGCTGCACTGGCAATTCGGATCGGGCCATGAGCGTCTTCGCGTTGATCGGCGGCCAATGAGTTTTCGGTAGGCTATATTGGTCTCGAGATCATCGACTCGTCACTGAAGAGCTGGATATGGCTGGCCATAGCAAATGGAAGCAGATCAAGCATTACAAGGCGGCCGCTGACGCGAAGCGCGGCGCGCTGTTCACGAAGCTCATTCGCGAGATCACGCTCGCGGCGAAGCAGGGCGGCGGGGATCCCGACGGGAACGCCCGACTCCGCACAGCGGTCGACAGCGCGCGGGCGAGCTCGATGCCGAAGGAGAACATCGAGCGTGCGATCAAGAAGGGCACGGGCGAGCTCGAAGGCGTCGACTACCAGGAAGTGACCTACGAGGGCTACGGCCCGGGCGGCGTGGCGATGATGATCGACGCCGTCACCGACAACGCCACGCGCACAGTCGCGGACGTGCGGCACCGAATGTCACGCGGCGGCGGCAATATCGGAACGCCGAATTCGGTCGTGTGGATGTTCGAGAAGAAAGGACAGATTTTGATCGACGGCGCCGGTCGCGACGAAGACTCACTGATGGAAGCAGTGCTGGACGCGGGCGCGGAAGATTTGAGTCACGAAGACGACCAGTACATCGTGACGACGGCACCGGCAGATTTTCACGCCGTGCGCAGCGCCCTTCAGACCATGGGCCTCCCGATCGTCGAGGCGGAGCTCGCGATGGTTCCCAAGACCACGGTGCGACTCGAGGGACGTGACGCCGAAACGTTGCTCAAGCTGATCGAATCGCTCGAAGAGCTGGACGATGTCCAAAAGGTGTGGGCCAACTTCGATATTGATGTCGAAGAGATGGTGAAGACCTAGGGCTAGGGGACAGAGGCTTGGGGCTAGGGCTAGACT
>DATEHJ010000003.1:0-8656 GCA_035279645.1 Gemmatimonadaceae bacterium | reverse complement strand
ACGACGCGCGCGACCAACTCGAGATCGCCGATCCGCGCCAGGACGGCGGGATCGATGAGTCGAGTGTGGGCGGTGGGTTGGAGAGAAGTCATGTGGTTGGGCGTTGAGCGTTTGGCGTTGAGCGTTTGGCGTTGAGCGTTTGGCCTTGAGCGTGGCGCGTGGGACTCGGTGGTCAGACCACTACGCGCCACGCCTCACGCGCCACGCACCACGCTCACATGCCGCTCCTCGGCATCGGCACATGTTTCATGAGGTCGTCAATTACCATGTCGGATGTCACGCGCTCGGATTCAGCGTGGAAGTTGATCAACACTCGATGGCGCAGGATCGGCTTCGCGAGCGCACGAATGTCCTCGAAGCTCACGTGCGTGCGGCCGTGCATCAGCGCGCGCGCCTTGCCGCCGAGGATGAGGTGCTGCGGTGCGCGGACGCTCGCGCCATAGGACACGTACTTCTTGATGATGTCCGGCGACGAGGGACCGGGGCGGCTCAATCGCGCGATGTTCACCGCATAACGAGCGACGGCGTCGGCGACCGGCACTCTGCGGACCAGCTGCTGGAAGGCGACGATGTCCGCCCCCGTCACCGCGTGCTGAAAGCGGTAGTTCTGAATCGATGTCGTGGATTGCACAACCTCGATCTCCTGCTCCTCGTTCAGATAGTCGATGACGATCTCGAACATGAACCGATCGAGCTGTGCCTCGGGGAGTGGATACGTCCCCTCGAGCTCGATCGGGTTCTGCGTCGCGAAGACGAAGAAGGGCTCCTGAAGCGTGTAGCTGTGTCCCTGCACCGTGACGCGGTGCTCCTGCATCGCTTCGAGCAGCGCCGACTGCGTTTTTGGCGGCGTGCGGTTGATCTCGTCGGCGAGGATGATGTTCGCGAAGATCGGGCCGGGCGTGAAGACGAGATGTCTGCGTCCCGTTTCCGCATCCTCTTGAATGATCTCAGTCCCGGTGATGTCGCTCGGCATCAAATCGGGCGTGAACTGGATGCGGGAGAATTTGAGGTCGAGCACCTGCGCCATCGTGTGGATGAGCAGGGTCTTCGCCAACCCGGGCACGCCGACGATAAGGCTGTTGCCCCCGGTGAACAGCGAAAGCAGGACGAGATCGATCACGTCCTGTTGGCCGACGATGAGCTTCCGCAACTCGGCGGTGATCGCGTCATGCCCGCTCTTCAGTCGGCGTGCGAGCTCGAGATCGTCGGACTCGAGAAGCGGTTGCGGTGGGGCGATGGTGGCCACGAGAACCAGGGTTTAGGGTCTAGAGGTTAGGGGCTAGGGACAGCTTAGCGGGCGAGTCGATAGGGGCTGTCCCTATCCCCTAGCCCCTAAGCTCCAGCCCCTCTTCAGTGCGTCAGCGCATACACGATGTAATTCACGCCAAGCTTGTACGCCTCGTTGGTTATTGCGATCGGGTCGAATCCCTCATCCGAAAACTCCCAGTATTCGCCGATGTCATTGTTGTAGTTCAGAATCGCCAGCAGGCGGCGCTTCGGATCGTTGTTCTCGTAGATGCCGTAGTACGCGGGGATGCCGCGATACGTGTGGCCGATGACGTCGAGCCCGATGTCGTAGAAAGAATGGAAGATCGGATGACTCGCATCGAGGCGCACGAGCTGATAGCCGGGCAGGACGCGCTGCATCTGCGTCACTGTATTGAGCCAATCGCCCTGATCGTAGCCGCGCATCTCCCCGAAGTCGTCGAAGATCACGAAGCCGCCCTTGAGAAAGTAATTCCGGAGTCCGGCGACTTCCTTGTCGTTAGGGTTCCAGCCTCCGGGCTCCGAGAAATACGCAACCGGATACTTCATCAGCTCCGGATCGTCGAGCGCGAAAATGTTTCCGCCGACGATCTCTCCGCGTTGCACGAACGGGCGTAGCGCCGTTACCTCGCGCATGATCTTCATCAGATGGACATCGGAGCGCGGATAGTCGTGGGACCACCCCGGCCCTTCGTCCGTGAAGTGCGCGTACCCGCGATACTTGAGCCGCGCAAACGTGAACCGTCCGTCGTACTTGGCATTGCCGTGAAACGCCGGCGGCACGTAGTACTCGTTAGGGTCGCCGAAGTAGCTCATCATTCGGCGTTGCGCGTGGAGCGTGGCGGGTGGCGCGCACAGAGCAAGGATCACCGCGCCCCATGCAGCTGACCGACACCACGCCCGCCGCTCAACGCGCCACGCGTCACGCGCCACGCTCATGGCTTTCTCCCCCCGCTCCGCTCTTCATGGATGACCAGCAGCAACGTCTGCGCCTTCTCGAAGTTGGGCGCATCCTCGAGCGCGCGCAGGATCGTGCGACGCGCGGACGCGGAGTCGCCCGCTTCACGATAAGCCACCGCCAACTGATATAGTGCCTCCGGCCGGTCGACCGGCGCGAGGGCGACAATCGCACGCCGCTCGCGCACTGCCAGTCGCCGATCGCCGGACGCCTTCGCGAGCTCCGCCAGGCGCTGATGCACGGGCAGCTCGAATGGATTCACGTACAGCGCCGCCGAGAGCGCCGCCGCCGCGCCCTTCGTGTCGCCCAGCTTCTGCAACGCATCCGCGAGCGCGGTCTGAGCCGCATAGTTGGCTTCGTTCGATGCAACAACCTGTTTCAGCTCAGCTGCCGCACGCTGGGTGTCGCCGCGCTTGATGTAAATCTGCGCGAGGTACCAGGTCGGGCTGTCGTCGCCTCCGTACTGCGGGAAGAGCGCCTTCGCGCGCTCCAGCGCCGCCACCGCGGCGTCGGTCTGATTGCTCTGCATCAGCGCGCGCGCTTCGCCCATCTTCACGCGGAACTCATCGAGACCGGCGAGTGGCGTCGAGAAACGCTCGCGAAGGTACGCGTCGAACTTGCGATCGAACGTGGCGATGTCGGTCTTGAGCACGTTCTTGAACACGTCGTCCGTCGTCTGCCCGGCTTTGTACGCCTGCAGCATTCGCTGAATCGCCGGCTCGCCGTAGTCCCGCGCGATCAGATCGCACACGAGCGACGCCTGGTAATACGAGAACATCACTTGTTCGGGATACGCCGGGTGCATGAACCCGTCGTTCATCCGGCTCACCGGTACGAGCTTCTTCTTGCGATAGGCGTCGAGGAACGCCGGCGTGACGTCGAAGCCCCAACCGGTCCGTGCGCGATGCTCCTCGTAGACGGACAACCCTTCCGACAGCCACCGCGGAATGCGATGATCGGTCGAGCCTAACGTGAACGTGTGAGCAAGTTCATGCCAGACGGTGGAGCCCCAATTGAACGGCCCCGCGTCTTTCGCCGCCGGCGAGTCGAAGGCGAGCGTCGTCCCGAAGCTCACGCCTAACGCGCCCAGTCCCGCGAGGCCGACGGTCCGGACGGAGAAGTCGGCGTGGCTGCGATAGACCTCGATGCGGATCGGCGGCGGCGGCGTGTACTGGTATGTCGACGCGAAGCGCGTGTAGGCCGCCTCCCCGAGCTCCGCGATGTAGGGCTCGAGTAGCGCCGATTCGTCCTTGTCGATCATGAAGACGAAATGGTCGGTCTTGATCTCGTCGTAGTTCTTGAACGTGTCGAGCAGATCGAGCGTGTTCTTGATCCAGACGTTGTAGGGGTCGCCCGCGAACGACGTCGCGAGGCTCTTTTGGCCGGCGGCGATCTGCCCCAGCCGGAGCTGATTCATGCCTAACAAGCCGAAGCCGCGCCAGCTCTTCGCGTCGAGCGCAACCGCCTGCCGCGCGAAGTCGGCCGCTTCCTTGTACTGCCTAACGCGCGCCGAAAGCTCGGCGAGCGTGTTGTAGAGCTCCGCGTCGCGGGGGTTGGCGGTGAGCGCCTGGCGCTTGGCCGTCTCGAATCCAGCGGCGTCGCCGATCAGATAGCGTACCGCCGCGCGCACGGCGAGCGCTTCGGACAATGCCGGGTCCACCTGCAGCGCGCGATCGACTTCTCGCGCGGCGTCGGCATACTCCTCGAGATCGAGATGCAGCTCGGCGGCGAAGACGTGCGCCGCGGGATAGTTCGGATTCACCTTGAGCGCGCGCGCGACGAGCGAGTCCGCTCCCGACGCGCCGTCGAAAAAGCGCCGCTTCGCCGCGCCGAGCAGGGCGCGCGGGTCCGACGCATTGGCGCGCAAGACCTCGTCGAACGTCTTCTGCGCATCGTCGCTGTTGTACTTCTCGAGGAACATCTCACCGAGCGCGATGCGCGCCTCATCGCCCTCCGGCGAGTCTCCTCCCTCCTGGATCGCGCGATCGAACGCTTTCAGCGCGTCCTTGAACAGCTGCGGGTTGGTCGAGCCGAGATACCGGCAGGCAATGGCGACCGCGGTGAGGTCGGCGGCGCTGAGCGACGACCCACCGGCGCCGTTGTAGACGTCGATGAAATGATCGAACTCCTTCATGGCGTTGTCGCGATCACCGCGCTCGTAGTGCAGGATCGCCAGATTGAGCGCCGCCGTTAGGCTGTCGGAGGCGTGCGCCGTACCGGCGCGCGTGAACGCCTGCTCCGCCTCGGCCGTCTTCCCGCGCGCGTAGAGCACCTGGCCGAGGGTGTTCCACAATTGCGCACCCTTGGCGGAGGACGTCGCGCGACGTGCCGCGGCCTCGGCGTCGTCGTACTTGCCGACTGCCATCAGGGACCTAACGAGACCGCGTTGCGCCGTCGACCAGTCGGTATCGCTCGCCTGGACTTTCGCGAAAGCCGACGCTGCTTCCTGATACTTCCCCGAGCGCAGCATCTCGGTCGCGTCGTCGACTGTGCGTTGCGCGTGGAGGGTGGCGCGTGGCGCGCAAAGCACCAACAACGCCACGATGCCGCTCCGCGCTCCACGCGCGACGCTCCACGCGCCACGCATCACGACCGTCCCTCTATCGCGCGAATCGCCTTTGCTTTCGTCGCCAGCTCGACCAATAGATCCTCGAGCGCGTCGTCGTACGCGTCGGCGCTCAGGGTCGCCTTGCGCTTCTTCAGCTCCTCGATCCGGCCTTCGAGCGTGAAGCGCTCCTTGTAGAGGGCCGCGAGCCGCGGATCGTTCGCGCCAGCCATCGAGGCATAGACGCTCCCGCCGAGAAAGAGACGCCGCGCGAGCGCGCCGTCACCGCTCGCCACGCGCATATCGGGATCGGCAGTGCCCTTTTTGTCGCCGTCGTCGTCGAGCTGCGCGTGCTCCGTCTGCAGCCGTCCCTGATCGTCGTAATAGCGCTTCGTCTCCGTCACTGCATAACGATAGGCTTCGAGCAATGAGATGCGGCCGTCCTTGTCGACATCGGCGCCGTCGCCAGTGAACGCGGCGATGAAATAGCGAACGAATACGGATTCGTTTCGCTCGAAGCTGCTCTTCGTCGCCGTGATCACGACACGATTCGGCGCCGACAGGATCGGAAGCATGTCGCCGCTCGCGCTCGTGAGGTCGACGAACCCCACCTGCTGGGTCTTGAACGCGTCGAGGTCACGCGCGAAGTCTCGGGCGCTCATGTCCGGCCCGGGGAGACTGATCTTCGAGTCGTCCTGTGCGCCGCTGCCGTGGCCGATGAGCACGATCACCACCTCATCGCCAGGCGCCGCGCGCTTCGCGAACCGCGCGAGCGTCGCCTCGACGTTCACTTTGGTAGAGACCCCAGCGATTCGCGCGTCCTTGGACCCTTCTTCCGCAAGATAGACGACCTCGGAATCGGGCATCGCGTATCGCTTCCGCGCAACGTCGCTGAGCGCGAGTCCCCAATTGCGGAATTGCTCGGCGTATTGCGGCTCACCTCCTAGCCCAGAGATGATGAGCAAATGGGTGCGTTGTGCGTTGAGCGTTGAGCGTGCCGCGTTCAAGGCAACCAGGGCGATTGCCATCGCGAAGCAGCGCAACGCCCAACGCGCAACGCGCAACGCCCAACGCCCAACGCCGCTCATACCAGCCCTCTCTTCTTCCGATACGCCCACTCGGCGCACACCAAGCCGACGAGGGTCAGGAAGATGAAGGGCATGTCCCACAGATCCATCTGATTCACGACCGTAACGCCGCGCTTGCTGAGCGCGATGTCTTCCGGCAGCGAGCTGACCGTCGCCGGCGTGTAAAACTTGCCTCCCGTCTCGCGTGAGATGCGCTGCAGCAGCGACGCGCGCATCTCGGCGTCGACGAACTCGCGCGACGCTTCCGATTCCGCGTTCACGCGAACGTAGGTGGGATCGCTCGTGCGGTCACGCGTCGTGTCGGCGGTTTTCGGGCCGCTTGCTGGCGCGGCGTCGGCGACGACCGAGTAGTTGCCCGCCTCGTCGGGGGTGAACGTCGCGCGGTACTCGCCGTCGCGGTCCACCGCCCATTCCATCGGAATGTCGCGCGTCGCGCCCGATGGCGCGGTCACATGCGCGACGACGTGCGCGTCGTTGCGCATCACGAAGCCGCTGTCGGCCACTTCGGCGGTGAGTGCGATCGGCTCGCGCATGCTCGTGACGTCACTCTGCGACGCCACCAAGATCTTGTTAGGCACATCGCTCGTGAGCCAGCGCAGGAGCTGCCGCCAGAAGGTCACGAACGTCTGGTCGTCGACGGGGATCGTCGCGTCCATCTTCCACTGATAGGTGTCCTGCACCGGCAGCGCGATGGCGAGCCCCTTGCCGAAGCGCTGGTAGGCGAGCACGGGCTGCTCGTAGTGCCTAACGTGTCCGTCGGACCCGTCGGCGCGGCCGCCGTCCGGGACGACACCGTTGACCAGGACGACCGCGCCCGGCTTGAGACCCCGCAGCAGATTCACGCTCGTGATCGGCGGGAGCGTCTTCCATCGCTCGCTCGTCTTCTCGTCCGTCGCCGCGACCTGCGTGGCGGCGCTTGCCGCGCCGGCCGGCGTCAGCTCCGCCTTGATGTCGGCGAGGAAGGTGAGCGAATCCGGTACTGCCTCACCGCCGATGATCACCGGCATGACCGGGGCGAGTGGGGTATCGGCGTAGCCACCCTCTCCAAATGCGTGCCGCCCGCCTAACAACAACAGCCCACCGCCGCGCAGGCCGACGAAGTCGGCGAGCATCTGCAGCTGATCGCGCGTGAAGAAGCTCGCGTCGACGCTGCCGAGGACGATCCCGCGATACCGGAACAGCTCCTCGCGTGTTTTCGGGAAGCCGCCCGCGAGCTCCTCCCCGTTGTCGACATCGAGCCGCAGGAACTTGTTGTCGGCGGTGCGCTGGAGCGTGACGAGCTGAAGATTCGAGTCGGCCGCAACGGCGCGGCGGATGAACATCATCTCGTACCGCGGCTCTCCCTCGACGTAGAGAATCTTCTCACGCTGGTCGCGCACCACGACGAGTGCCTGTTGGGCGTTGTTCTGCGTCACCTGCTCGCCGGGCTGCACGCCGATCTTGAATGTCAGCGTCCTGGGCCCGGCATCGTTGAGCGCGACGTGCACGCGCACCGGCGCCAGATCGCCGTCGGCGGGAAGCGCGACGTCCTGCGTCGCGATCACCCGTCCATCGTCCTCGACGACGAGCGGCACTTTCTGGCCTCCGTAGCCCCGCTGCCTAACGAGCACGTCGGCGACGAGGGCGCTCCCCCTGAGCGCCGTGCGCGCCGTCTCGACGCGCCGGATCTCTATGTCCTTGTCGAATCGATCGCGGCCGAGCCCAACGGTGAACACGGGCACCGAGCGCGCGCGAAGCGACAACAATTCGTCGCCCAGTGGCGTGCGGGCGTTGTCCGCGCCGTCGGTGAGAACGACGAGCCCCGAAAGGGGCACCGCCTCGAGCTCCTGACGCGCATGCTCGATCGCATCGCCCAGTCGCGTGCTCGTGCCGCCAAACGTCACGTCGTCCGCGCTCGCAATGCGCTGCGTGCCTGACGAGAAACGGAAATAGCGAAGAAGGAAACGATCGCCCAGCGCCTTGCGAATGGAGCTATCCTGCCCGGCCACGAGATGCCGTACGGCGTCGGCGCGCGTCTGCGGGCGCGCATCCCCGGCGTCGACGTCGCCGATCTGCATGCTCTTCGAGTCGTCGATGAGCACGCCGACGTAATTGCGCTGCGGAACCGCGGCCGACAGCAGCAGCATCGGCCGGAAGAGACAGAACATCAGCAGCAGGATCGCGGCGCCCCGCAGGGTGCCAAGGATCCATCGATCGCGCCGCGTGCTCTTTCCGCGAACGGCCGCGTACGTGAGGATCGCCGGCACACCGACTAGCGCGCCCGCGACAAGCAACACGATTACCGAGGTCGGAGAACCTAACGCAAAGTCCCCCTTCTCGAAAACCGCGGGCCGGTACTTGAACAAAAACGCGAAAAGCGACTCGAGCCAATTCGCCATGTGCTGCTTTGCTAGCTGAGATGAGTCAATCGAATTGGTAAACGTCGCGCACGAATTGTGTTGCCGCGCGAAGCGAGAAATGACGAAAAGCTTACCGGCGAACTGCCATTGGACTTTAGGTTAGGGTCTAGGGGCTAGGGGACTAGGGGCTAGGAATCTCGGAACGAACGCTTCGGTCCGAATTCTCCCTAGCCCCTATCCCCTTGACCCTAGCCCCTCGTCTCCATGCATCCCCGCTACCTCACCACGGACGTCTTCACCGATCACCTGTTCGGTGGCAACCAGCTCGCCGTATTTCCGGACGCAGCCGGAATCACTCCTGAGCTTATGTCACAGATCGCACGAGAGTTCAACTACTCCGAAACGACTTTCGTGCTCCCTCCCACCGATCCGAAGCATACCTGCCGGGTACGAATTTTTA
>DATEHJ010000002.1:0-7324 GCA_035279645.1 Gemmatimonadaceae bacterium | reverse complement strand
GAGATGCGACGCGGTGTCGCGCTTCCCGTTGCGCTCAACAACGGGCAGCAGGTGGATCTGCTGCTGGGCCGTATCGCCGGACTCTATAGCGACATGCCGACTTTCGATTCGCTTCCGACTCCTTTCCGATGCGTGGCTTTGGATCTCAGGACATCGGCGCCGATCGTGCTCGATAGCGGCTTCTTGGCAACAGCGATGCGCGCGACGATGTCCTTGCCGGGAATATTTCCACCGGTCGAGACAGGCTCGTTTGTGCTCGTCGACGGCGGGCCGATGAACAACGTGCCCGCCGATGTTGTTCGCGACATGGGCGCCGACGTTGTCATTGCCGTCACCGTTGGGTCGATGATGGACACCAGCCGCGTGAGCTACTCGGTATTTGGTTTGGTCAACAGCACGACGTCCGCAATGATGCGCGCGAACACGCGTCGCGGCATGGCGGCAGCAGATATCGTCGTCAATCCGCGCGTGCAGGAATTCGGGAGCCTCGACTGGCGCCGCGCCGCGGAGCTGGAGCGGGCGGGCTACCGGGGCGCAGATTCGATGCGAGCGCAGCTTCTGCCCCTCGCGGTCGACGCGGCGACGTGGCGACAGTATCAGGCTGCGCGAGCAGCGCGACGTCGAACGCACATGCCGCGAATCGCCGCCGTCGAGATCCGTGGCGCGACCGAGCAGGACGAGCGGTTGATCAAGCGCCGGTTCGAGCCCATGGTCGGTCATCCGCTCGAGATACACAGGGTTGAGAAACACATCAATCGCTTCAGTGGCCTCGACCGATACATGGCAATCGACTGGGACATCGTCGCCGCACCTAACGGCGGATACATCCTGGTGATCACCGCTCTGCCGCGCCGCTCGGCGCCGCCGATCCTCATGCTCGGTCTGAATGCCCAGAATCAAACGAGTGATGAATTTGCCCTGCAGGTCGCCGCTCGCTTTCTGTCCTTCGACGTGCTGATGCCGGGATCCGAGCTTCGTGTCGATGGCGCGCTCGGCACCAATCCTCGTGTCGGTGCCGAGCTGCGCGACGGGCTCGGCGGCTCGATGCTGTTCGCCGCCGCAACCGTCGGCGCGGGAACCGAGCGCCTCAACTTCACGAACGACGGCGACGCGATCATTGCCCAGTACACTCAGTCTCTCGGGTTCGGCCAGCTCGATGTGGGCCTTACGCCGGACCAGCACACTGAGCTTCGCGCCGGCGTCCAGTACGGCTACTACTCAGCGCGTGTGAAGGTGGGAGATCCGGGTCTACCTTCGCTGAACGGACCGCAGTCGCAGCTCGTGGCGAGGGGCATATACGACGACCAGGACAGCCCGGTGGTCCCGTCTGAAGGACTGCGTGTCGTCGGAACGGCGCGGCACGTGATGAGCACGCCGAGCATTCCACAGTCGTTTGTCACTCCGCGCTCCAACCTCGGTCTCACCCAGGCCGAGCTCGCAGCTTCGTACTTCTGGTCGTGGAACGAGAAAGTGCAACGTCTGTTCGCTGTCGGAGGAGTAGGCTCCTCGTTCGGTGGCTTACCGCTTCCGACCGACCAGTTCGTGCTCGGAGTTCCATTTCGCCTCGACGCATTCTCGCTCGGTGAGCGGCGCGGCGACTACTTCGCGGCGTTGACGGGCGGATATCTGCACACGGTGGGGCGCCTCCCCGACTTTCTCGGTGGTGCGATTATTCTCGGCGGTTGGGTCGAGACCGGATCCGCCTTCGACCTGGACGAGGCGACGCAAATCGATACGCAGTTCGGGTTTGGTGCGATTCTCGACACGCTGTTGGGACCGGCGCTCGTCAGCTACAGCTTGGGCAGCGGAGAACGCCGACTTCACGTTGGGTTTGGTCGACTCTGGCGATGAATGCCTAACGAGCCAAGGCCAAGCCATAGGCCAAGATCCAATCGTTCTTCTCACGAACGATCACCATTCTCCGCGCATGGGTCTTCGCGGCTTGATACTTCTTGCGGTGCGCGTGAGCATCTTCCTCACCGTGCTCGCCATCGGCTTCGGAGCATCCCGCCGCGACCTGGGTTACCTGATGCACCGGCCGCGTCAGCTGCAGCTCGCGCTGTGTTCGATGTTCGTGATCGTGCCCGCGGCCGCCATTCTATTGATTGCGGCGTTTTCCCTCAAGCCCGCCGTAGAGATCGCCCTCATCGCACTCGCGCTATCGCCCGTACCTCCCGTACTGCCGCGCACCATGCTCAAGGCGGGCGGACGAAAGGAGTACGCGATCAGCCTGTTGGCCATCGCCTCGGTGGTTGCCGTCGTGTTCGTCCCGGCGGGCATTCAGCTCATCGGCATCGCGGCCAAACGCGAGATGCATCTACCGCCGACGGCGATTGCAAAGGTCGAGCTCATCACGGTTCTCGTTCCTCTTCTTGTCGGCATCCTCGTGAGACAGCTGGCGCCCCGCCTGGGACAGCGCCTCGCGAGGCCCACGTCGCGCGCGTCTACGGTGCTGCTCGCCGCCGCCGCGCTGCCCATGCTCCTCATAACGCTGCCCAGTGCGATGCGTCTGATCGGCAACGGAACGCTCGCGGCACTGATCGTGTTCGAGCTCGTGGGCCTGGCATCGGGACACCTGCTCGGCGGTCCTGATCCGAGCGACCGCACGGTCTTGGCGCTGGCAAGCAGCTCGCGACATCCTGGCGTCGCCCTCACCGTGGCCACGATGGCATTCCCAACCGCACCGTTCGAGCTGAGCGCGATCGTTTTGTATCTGCTAACCAGTGCCGTGCTCACTATCGTGTACCTCGTTTGGCGCCGTCACAGCGACCAGCGATCGACCGCAAGGAGCGGGCGTGGTTCGAAGGGCTTCTCATCGGTGCGATCAACTGGCCACCGGTAATCGTTAGGTGTCGCGTCATCGCCGGCTTCCGACGCTATGTCGATGCGTTGCTCGACGCGTACTCGAACCCACACGGCTCTGTCGCTTCACACGGCGCGTACGTCGAGGTGGCCGGCGCACAGGAGGAAATCTGGAAGGCGGCGGTCGCGGCATGCGCCACGCCATCGGGCGAGCATGCCATCGGGCGAGCATGCCCGAGTGCTGTTTCTGCCGTCGCTGAGTGAGATGTTCAGCACCGCGGACGAAGAGCGGTTGGCGCGGCGGATTCATCCGCCGATGGTGGTGTTCCAGATGCTTGGCGTAACGGCAATGGTCGCCGCGCTATTCGCCGGCTACGGGATGGCAAATGCGCCAGCGCGAAATCTGGTCTTCATCGTTGGGATCGCCGGGACGGTTTCGATAGTCACCTACGTCATCCTCGAGCTCGAGTATCCGCGAGTTGGGTTGATTCGTGTGGACCCGTTCGATCAGGTCCTCGTGGAATTGCGTGGGACGATGCGCTGAGATGAGAGGATTATGAACTTGCCAAAGTCCATGTTGCCACCGCGACTCATTTTGCTGCTGGCGGCTAGCGCGGTCGCTGCCCCAGTGCGAGACGCGCGCGCGCAGGTGAACGACGAGCAGATCCTTGCCGAGCGCTACGCTCCCATCGTTCAACTGGTGGCGCGCGGACACGGCTGCATGGCCGGTGAGCAATACGAGCCGATTGATGTCGCTGCCCTTTTCGATCAGCCGACGGTTGCGTTGCGAGGTCCGTGGGGGCCAGACCTCGTAAAGATCGCGCCGTCGGCGAGCGACCTTACCGCTGCGCGATACGAGTACGCTCTTGACTTCCCTGGAAATCCGCTTCGCCCCGGATGTGGTTACGAGCTATGGGCCCGACACATCACGCAGGGACGGCCGCCAACAGTGTATGCGCATGTTGCGACCGATTCAGGCTATCCGAACAAGCTCGCGCTTCAATATTGGCTCTTCTACGTCTTCAACGATTGGAACAACACGCATGAGGGCGACTGGGAGATGATCCAGCTCGACTTCGATGCTCGAAATGCGCACGACGCGCTTTCCCGGACGCCGACATCCGTTGGCTACAGCCAGCACGATGGCGCTGAGCGCGCACAATGGGGTGACCACAAGCTCGAGATCCTCGAAGGCACGCATCCGCGCGTGCATCCCGCTGCCGGCTCACACGCAAACTTCTTTCGAGAAGCGCTCTACCTTGGGACTTCCGCCTCCGAGGGCGTCGGCTGCGACGATACACGCGGACCGACGCGTGACATCCGCCCCGTCGTCGTGACGATTCCGACCGATCCGATCGCCGCGCGCGAGTCCTTCCCGTGGATCGAGTTCGCGGGGCAATGGGGCGAATTCCAGGCGGGGTTCTTCAACGGACCATCGGGTCCGAACCGCAAGACGCAGTGGGTAGCGCCCCTCCGCTGGGGCGAGGGTTGGCGCACACGAAGCATCGCCGTGGCCACGAGCGGCGTGCTCGGGACGCGGGCCACCGACTTCTTTTGTGGCGCGGTCGCGGCTGGCTCCAACGGTCTCCGCCGGGCCATCGAGCATCCGCTTCCCGTAATCATCGCCATAGCGGCACTCGCCCTTCTCGCGGCCCTTGCATTCTCGCGCACGTCGTGGCAACCCAGTGCTCCACTGCGACTCGCGCGGCGGCGCGCATGGGGTCAGATCATCGCGGCCGCCGTGCGAATGTACGTCGGGGAAAAAAAGCTGTTCGTGGGAATCGGCATGTTAGCGCTTCCGATTTCTATTGCCGTGACGCTGCTGCGCGCTGGTTTGTTCGGCGCTTCGCGCCTGGTCGGAATCGAGCCCGACGGCGAGCGCGCCGGAATCCTCCTCGTCGTCACGCTCGCGATTGGAACCGCCGTGACCGTCTTTGGCTTTGGCCTCATTGCCGCGGCCGTCTCTCGCGGGCTGATCGAAGTCGATGCAGGCCGATCCGTCTCGCCGCTTCGCGCCTATCGGCTTGCCTTCGCCTCGATGCGGCCACTGACGCAAGCGGTCCTCATCGCGGCGCTCGTGATCTCTCTGCTCCTCACATCGTTCGTGTTCGTGCCGATCGCGATCTGGTTCGCGCTCCGCTGGGCACTCGTTGTTCCCGTGATCGAGGTCGAACGCGTGGGAGCGATCGAAGGGCTTCGTCGGAGCGCCTGCCTCGTCAGGCATGGACGCGCGAAGATCGCTTCGATTGTCGTCGCCACTTTGGCGCTGGGCTTCGTCGCCGGACCGTTCCTCGGAACATTGCTCATTCTCGTGACGCGCGTTCCGCTCGCCTGGATCAATCTCGTCTCGGGGATCGCCTTCGCGGTCGCGATGCCATTCGTCGCGATGGCCGCCGTGTACGTCTACTTCGATGCGCGAGTCCGCGATGAAACGCGAGAGCATGTCTCCGAGCAACTTCCCGCGGAAATCCAGCTCTCGAGTTGACTTGTCGCGGGATCGTTAGTCGCAGTAGTTCGCGACCCGGTCCCGGCTCATCGTCGTTCCACGATCACGAACCTCGTGCCGTCGGGCGACACGTCGTACATCGTATTGAGCGCGCTCAAATACGGTGCTCGGAAGAGTACGGTCTCAGATCCAACCGTCGGCAGCGCCTCCCCCTTCTGTGGAAGGAGCGACACCGTCATGAGCTCGTCGTTCCGCCAGTAGTAAAGCTCACGTCCGTCGCCGCGCCACACCGGGTCTCTGCCGCCCCGTTGCGAGATCCTCAGTGGGCGGCCGCGTGCCGGTCCCCATTCGGCGCGGGGATACGCGTCGAGATACACCTCCTCGTGCCCCGATTCGTTGGAAACATAGGCGATCCAGTGCTCGTTAGGCGCGACGCGTCCCGCGGTCTCGTCGGCGCCAGTCGCGACATAGGGTTTCGATGGCGAGCCGTCGAGCGGCTGCGCGACGATGTCGTGCTGCCCCCCCGGCCCACCGTCGTCGGTGACGATCAGCGCGCCGCCGCTCCGCGGCCAATCGCTCGGGAACTGAATACCCGGACGCGATGCGATGATGCGCACCCCGCCGCCGGCGAGCGGCTGCGTCGCCACGTCCTTGCCTCCTTCCGCGTTGACCGAATACGCGAGGACTTTTCCGTCCGGGCTCCATTGCGGATCGTTACTGTCGGCGTCGTCATCCGTGAAGCGCTGTGTCGTGCCGCCGCCGAGATCGCGCACCCAGATGTCACTCGTGTTTCGTCCGGAGCCGAACGCTCCATACGCGACGCGATTTCCGTCGGGCGAGAACCGCGGCGTCCAGGGACGGTTCGCCGGAATCCTTTGCTGAACCCCGCCCGCGCGATCGACGACGACGAGCGATAGCCCGTCGTTCGAACCGGCGGGATCGGGCCATGTGGTCGCAACCGGCTTCGCTTGCGCGAACGTCGGACTCAGGCTCTTCAGTCGATCGGCGAGAGACGTGTGCGCGATCCCCCATCCTCCCACGAGCCCCAATCCGACTCCACCGGCCGCGGCGTACATCGCCACCCGCGCCGCCACCATCCGTGTTCCAGAAGGCTTCTCATCTCTCGCCCGACTCTTACGTTCTCCTGATTCCCAGCCGTCGCCTAGCGCCCCCAACGACGTCGCAAAGGCGGCCGCGCTCGGGAATCGGTCGCCGGGTCGCTTCGCCAACGCACGCCTAACGGCAGCGTCGAGCGACGGCGGCACCTCAGGCCGACGCTCGGCGATCGCGGTCGGCGCCTCGGTGAGAATGCGCTGGAGCATCACCTGCCGCGACGATGCCGCGAATGGCGGCTCACCAGTGAGCATCTCGTGCGTCACCGCTCCGAGCGCGTAAACGTCCACGCGCCCGTCGAGGAGCCGCTCCCCCGACGCCTGCTCCGGCGCCATGTACTGGGGTGTGCCCAGCGTGAGTCCCGTCCGCGTTAGGCGCTCGCCGCCGGCGGTCTCGAGGGCGAGCGCGATCCCGAAGTCGGCGACGAGCGCGTGGCCTCCGCGCAGCAGAATGTTCTCCGGCTTTACGTCGCGGTGCACGATGCCGCGCGCGTGAGCGTGGTCGAGCGCGTCCGCCACCTCGCGTGCAATACGCTGCGATTCGTCGATCGGTAGACGCCCGTCGCGCGTGAGGCGCGACCGCAACGTCTCGCCTTCGACGTAGGGCATCACGTACCAAAGCAGCCCGCCGCCACTCCCCGAATCGAACAACGGAAGGATATGTGGATGCTGCAGCGACGCGGTGACGCGGATCTCCTCGAAGAACCGCTCGGCCCCGACCGCCGCCGCGACCTCGGCGCGCATGACCTTCACGGCGACAGGTCGCTCGTGTCGTTGGTCGCGCGCCAGATACACCGTCGCCATGCCGCCCCGCGCGATCTCGCGCTCGATCGTGTAGCGACCGCCCAGCGCGGCCGCGAGCTGGATCGCGGTCCGTTCGTTAGGCGGCGTCGGCGCTCCCAGCGCCTCGACGGCCGGCTGCTCCAGGAAGTTGGCCGCCATGCCATCGTGCGCGGCGAGAAGC
>DATEHJ010000001.1:0-2544 GCA_035279645.1 Gemmatimonadaceae bacterium | reverse complement strand
CGCACGAGATAGCCGATGAGCTCACGCGTGGACTTGAACTTCGTGTCGGTGATGTTGAACCCCCACGACTCGTTCATCGTGAGCGACGTTTCGAGCGGGAGCGAGCCGATCTCCTTCGTGTTGAACCCGGCGCTATTCGCACCGGGAAGATCCTGCTCGAAGGTCTGCACGTCCTCACCGGGGAGCGGCGCCTGGTGATGATTCGGAACGATGAGCGCCCCCGGTTGCAATCGATGGATCAGCGCGTAGGTGCGATCGAGACGCCAGTCGGCGTCGGGCTTGTCCCACATGCCGTCGAACCAGATGCCGCCGACCGGACCGTAGTTGGTCAGCAGTTCCGTGAGCTGCTGGTCGAGGAAGTCGAGATAACGACTCCAATCGCCGGATTCGGGGCGGCCCGTCGCCTGCCCCGTTCGTCCGCGAGGCCAGTAATCGGGGTGGTGCCAATCGAGTTGAGAGTAGTAGAAAAAGAGCTTGATCCCCTGCCGTCGACATGCGTCGGCCAGCTCCTTGATCGGGTCCCGGTGGAAGGGCGTCCAATCCACGATGTTGTACCTCGTCGCACGGGTTGCGAACATCGAGAAGCCGTCGTGATGCCGCGTCGTGATCGTGATGTATCTGACGCCGGCGCTCTTGGCGAGCGAGACCCATTCACGCGCGTCGAACTTGATCGGATTGAATTCCGACGCCAGCCACTCGTAGCGATCGACGGTGATGCCGCGGTTCTGCATCACCCATTCCCCCTGCGCGAGCTGACTGTACGCGCCCCAGTGGATGAACATTCCGAATCTGGCGTCGCGGAACCAGGCGCGCGCGGCCACGCGTTCCGGAGGAAGGGACTGCGTCGGCGCCTGCGCGATCGATGTTGATTGCGCCACCAGCAACGCGGGCACCAGGAGTCGCATTCGTCGCATTGAGGCTCGATTCGGAGTTGGGTGACAATATTCATCATTCGACGCGCTACGCATAGCTTGTAGCCATGTCCTCGTTCTCGCTCCGTCCGACTGCGGCGCTCCTGTCGCCGTACGTCACGGGACTACACTTCATCGAGAACGATGACGCTCCCCCGCCTGAGCTCGAGCGGATCCTGCCCGCTGGGCGCGTGCATTTGATGGTGAACTTGCACGAGGACGAGTTTCGCCTGTATAACGGCGCCAACTTCTCGACAATTGGGCGGACGCGCGGCGCGGTGCTCGAGGGAGCCACGTCGTCGGCACGTGTGATCGACACCGGCTTGCAGCGCTGTCTCGTCTCCGTCGACTTCACGCTTGGCGGCGCGGCAGCCTTCTTCGACATGCCGATCAGTGAAGCGAACGACGCGCTCGTCGAGCTGGAGATCTTGTGGGGGGCGGGCGGCGCGTCCCTGCGTTCGCGTCTGCTCGAGGCGCCCACTCCGATGGCGAAGCTCCGCGTGTTGGAGAGTGTCCTGCTTCAGCACGTCGTCGGCGAAGGGGTCGACGTGGCAATCCCGTGCGCCGCGTCGCTGCTCGAGCGCGGAGTGCCGGTGAAGGAGGTCGCGTCGCGAGTGGGGCTGCTGCCGAAGACGCTGCTGCGCCGGTTCACCGCGTGTGTGGGCCTGACGCCAAAGCGTTACGCGCGCGTTCGGCGACTGCAGCGCGTGCTGGGCGCGGTCTGCGACACCGGTGACATCGACTGGTGCGACGTGGCGGCAACCCATGGCTACGTGGATCAAGCGCATCTCGTCCACGAGTTCCGTGAGCTCACCGGCATCACGCCGACGGCCTATCGGGCGCGGTCGAGTGAGGGAAGGAATCACGTGCCCGTCATAGATCCTTAGACTGAGACGTTGACCCTTTTCTACAAGACATCGGCCTCCGGCGATGCTATCGTCAGTCTGTCAACGTCAGGAGCTCGGATGTCACCGAAGAGCGCAGCCGGCAAGATCTGTTATGTGGAGATACCGTCGGTCGATCCGGCGCGATCGTCGCAGTTCTATAGCGCAGTATTCGGGTGGGAGCTGAGAAAGCGCGGCGACGGAAAGATCGCGTTCGACGATGGGTTTGGTGTGAGCGGCGCATGGGTGGTTGGACGGCCACCGTCCCAAGAGGCGGGGGTTCTGTTTTACGTCATGTGCGACAGCGTCGCCAAGACTGTCGATGCGGTGGTCGCGAATGGCGGTGTGATCGTGCAGCCGATCGGCGTCGACGCGCCGGAGATCACGGCGCGCCTTCGCGATCCGGGGGGCAACGTGATCGGGCTGTATCAGGAACCCAACGCGTGAGCGATCCGCGCGCGGACGCTGTGCTGGCGCCGCCACTCATTCCGTCGATCCCTTATGACGACGCCGCGGCCGCGATTCGCTGGCTCACCGACGTGCTCGGCTTGCGGTTGATTCGCAAGTTCGAAATGCCCAGCGGGGAAATCGCACACGCCGAGCTCGCGTGGCAGGGGTCGATGGTCTTCGTGCACTCGCGGCCGCCGAAGGACAACCCGTGGTGCGCGGTCGGCCTCGCGTCGATCGCGCTCGCGGTGGAGAGCGCGTCTCTTGTCGATCGGCACTACGCGCGAGCGGTCGCCGCGGAC